>JBGPWJ010000246.1:0-3959 GCA_041492115.1 Gammaproteobacteria bacterium | reverse complement strand
TGAAACCCTTCTCCCAATCCAGCGAAGAAAACCAGGAACCGATTCTGGCCGTGCTGCGCGAGGTGTTCGCCGCGCAGTGTCGTGTTCTGGAGATCGGCAGCGGCACCGGCCAGCATGCGGTGTATTTTGCGCGGCAGTTGCCGCACTTGTTCTGGCAGCCCAGCGAACTGGCGGAGAATCTTCCCGGCATCCGCGCGTGGCTGGCCGAGGCGGACTTGCCGAATGTTGCCGCGCCACTGCTGCTGGATGTCGAGCGGCAGCCTTGGCCGGACAGTACTGCCGATGCGGTCTTCAGCGCCAACACGGTCCATATCATTTCCTGGCCGCAGGTCGAGGCCTTGTTCGCCGGCGTCGGCGCACTACTGCCGGCGGGTGGGGTGTTCGCACTATACGGACCGTTCAATTACGACGGGCGCTACACCAGCGACAGCAATGCGCATTTCGATAAATGGCTCAAGGCACGCGATCCTTTGAGCGGCGTGCGCGACTTCGAAGTCATCGATGCCCTGGCGCGCGCCGCGGGCATGACATTGTCACGCGATTACACCATGCCTGCCAACAACCGCACGCTGGTCTGGCATAAGACCGCCTGAGGAGCCACCATGATCCGCACACGCTATGCAGCGGTCCGACCCTACGTCACGCGCGACGGCTCGCTGATCCGCGAACTGCTGCATCCCACACAGCATGGCAATGTCCAGCAAAGTCTGGCAGAGGCTGAAGTCGCCCCAGGCGCAAGCACACAACTGCACTATCACACGCACAGTGAAGAGCTGTATCACATCGTGGCGGGGCAGGGGCTCATGCAACTCGGCACGGAACAGTTCATCGTTGCTGTCGGCGATACCGTGTGCATCCCGCCGGGTATACCGCATTGCATCACCAACACCGCCATGACAGCGTTGCGCATTCTGTGCTGCTGCGCGCCTCCCTATGCGCATGACGACACGGAACTGGTGCAGGTACCGTGAACAGTGCCACCTCGTCACCGGTCCGGATGCTGATCAATGGTCAGGACAGCGTCACACTCAGCGCGCAGGACCGCGGCCTACTGTATGGCGACGGACTGTTCGAGACGCTGGCAGTACGCAACGGCGCGCCCTTGCGCTGGGAACAGCATCTGCAACGCCTGATGCTGGGCTGCGAGCGACTCGGCATACCCTGTCCCGATGTCACCACGCTGACTCTCGAGTCGCTGGAGCTGTGCAATGGCCAAGATCGCGCCGTGCTCAAACTGATTGTTACGCGCGGCGTCGGCGGCCGCGGCTACCGTGCGCCGGCACAGCCGCAAGCGACGCGCATCCTGGCCTGTTATCCCTGGCCGGATTATCCGCCTGGCCACACGCGCGACGGTGTGCGCGTGCGTCTGTGCAACACGCGCCTCGCGCAGCAACCGGCACTGGCCGGGCTCAAACACCTCAACCGCCTTGAACAGGTGCTGGCACGCGCCGAATGGACCGACGAGGAGATCGCCGAAGGCTTGCTGTTTGACCGCGAGGATCATGTGATCGAAGCTACCATGAGCAATCTGTTTCTGGTCAGCGACGGACAACTGTTCACGCCGGATTTGTCAGACTGCGGTGTGGCTGGCATCATGCGGGCCATGATTATAGAAATCGCCGCAGAGTTGGGTGTGACGTGCAGCGTGCGTCCGATCACGCGCGCGGAACTGTTCGATGCCACTGAACTGCTGCTGTGCAACAGCCTGATCGGGCTGTGGCCGGTGCGTCAACTCGACACACGCTCGCTCGTGCCCGGCCCGGTCACGCGACGCCTGCAACAGGCCCTGGAACTGCACCATGACTGAAACACCCGTGCCGGATAAGGCACCACGACCACTCGTCGACACGCTATACAAGCTGCTCGCAGTACTGATCCTGGCCGGCAGTTTCACTGCCGCCTGGCTGTCGATGGACTACCAGAATTTTTCGACAAGCCCGCTGCACCTGCCCGACGCTGCTGTCCCTTACACGATCGCACCGGGCAGTTCGCTGCACCAGATCGGCGCGGACCTGGCGCAGCGCGGCATCATCGACAAACCGTATTTGTTCGTACTCACGGCCTATCTGAGCGGTCATCCGCATAGCATCAAGGCCGGCGAATACGCTTTGCAGCCTGGCATGCACCCGCCTGAGCTGCTGGAACTGTTCGCGTCCGGCAAAGTGATTCAACATGCCTTCACCATTGTTGAAGGCTGGACCTTCCGGGAACTGCGTGCCGCTCTGGCACAGGACAAAGTGCTGCTGCAGACACTCACCGGCGTGGAGGATGCCGCCCTTATGGTGCGCCTGGGCCTGCCCGGCATGACGCCCGAGGGTTGGTTCCTGCCCGATACCTATCATTACCCGCGTGGCACGACTGACATGGAGTTTCTGCGTCGCGCCCTGCACGCCATGCAGAAGCATCTCGACCTGGAGTGGTCGCAGCGCGCCGCTGACCTGCCATACCGGGACACCTATCAGGCGCTGATAATGGCCTCGATCGTCGAGAAAGAAACCGCTGCGCCAGCGGAACGACCGCAGATCGCCGGCGTGTTCGTGCGACGCCTGAAGATGGGCATGCCCCTGCAGACCGATCCGACCATCATCTACGGTCTGGGCGCGGGTTATGATGGCGACATCAAGCGCCGCGATCTGACCACGGACAGTCCCTACAACACCTATCTGCGCACCGGACTGACCCCGACGCCGATTGCACTGCCGGGCAAGGCCGCCCTACACGCTGCCCTGCACCCCGAGACCGGCGATGCGCTCTATTTCGTGTCGCGCGGCGACGGCACGCATCAGTTTTCCACCACGCTCGACGAACACAACAAGGCCGTGATCAAGTATCAGCTGCATGGTCATACGCCGGCGGAATCACGGCAACCGGAAACCGGTTCACACTCGGACAAGAATAAAGGGACCGCACATGCCCGGTAAATTCATCACCATCGAAGGCGGTGAGGGCGTCGGCAAGACCACCAATCTCGCCTTCATCGAAGCGCGCCTGCGCGCCGCGGGTATCGACGTGCGGGTGACGCGCGAACCCGGCGGCACAGCGCTCGGCGAGGACATCCGCGGTCTGCTGCTCGGGCACCGGCATGACGGCATGGCCAGCGACACCGAACTGCTGCTGATGTTCGCCGCGCGCGCCGAGCATCTGGCCAAGGTCATCAAACCGGCGCTGGCGGCCGGACTATGGGTGCTGTGCGACCGCTTTACCGACGCCACCTATGCTTATCAGGGCGGCGGTCGCGGGATGGCACGGGAACATATCGCGCAGCTTGAACAATGGGTGCAGGGCGACTTGCGGCCCGATCTGACCGTGTTGCTCGATGTGCCCATCGCCGTCGGCCTGCAACGCGCCGGCGAGCGCAGCGCGCCGGATCGTTTCGAGCGCGAGCAGAGCGCGTTCTTCGAACGCGTTCGTACCGCTTATCTGGACTTGGCTAAACGCTACCCACAGCGTTTCCGAGTCATCGACACGACACAGCCGCTGGAAGCTGTGCAGCGTGCGCTTGGCACGGTGCTCGATGCATATATCAAGGAGAATTCATGAAGGACCAACGAAGAGCATATAGCGTGACAGTGACACCATGACCGATACCTTTTTACCTTGGCACAAGCCACACTGGGATAGCCTGCTGACACGCCACCAAACCGGTGCGCTGCCGCATGCGCTGCTGCTGTGCGGCCCGCGCGACCTCGGTAAACAACTCTTCGCCGAGAACCTCGCGCAGGCCCTGTTATGCAGCAAGCCGCAGGCCGATGGCCAGGCATGTCAGCAGTGCCGACCCTGCACACTGTTTCGCAGCGGCGCACATCCGGATTACCGACGCGTCGGTCCTGAAGACGACAGCAAGGTCATCAAGATCGATCAGATCCGGGCGCTGTGCGCGACATTGTCGATGACCAGCCAATATGGCGGTTACCAGATCACGCTGATCGCGCCGGCGGACACGCTGAACAGAAACGCCG
>JBGPWJ010000171.1:0-5929 GCA_041492115.1 Gammaproteobacteria bacterium | reverse complement strand
GGGATGTCTGCCGCCTGTGCCGTCAGGGACAGACAGATCAAGGCACCCGCCAACATGCCGACTGTCGTGCGGTTATTTTTTAGTGCTGAAAAAAAGCCTGTTGCTTGCATATGAATCACTCTGTTCCAAAGTGGTATTGGTCAACTGTGAGGCCATCGTACAGGATAAGAATATAAATGTAAACGATTCTCATTTGATATAAATCAAATCCAGGCTATGATTTCTGTTAATGTCGTTATTTAATTAAATATCCGTATGTTACCTACTATATTGGCCGGCGCGGCCTCGGGATTCATTGTTAACCAGCCCAATTGAGCATGATAAAGTGCCCCGTCCAATCATCAGGCACACAACGCCAACCTTCGATCGTGAATATCATGCTGATGGTGTCTCGAGCGGCTCAGCACTGCCAAGAGTTTTTTGCGCAAACCGTTGTTCATGCAAATACCCGAAGGATCCAGATGAATTGGATATCCTTCACTGATTCGGCATCTCAAGCGCGGTCCATAGCATGTAGGTGGATTGAGATCTCAATGGCAAGTCGAGACCACGGCAGGCGGCAGGGAAAAGCCGGGTTATCAGGTTATTTCTTTGAACAGCAGCGCCAGACGCACGCGGTTGGCAACACCCAGTTTCTTGAAGATCGCCGAGAGATGTGCCTTCACCGTTCGCTCCGAGATATTCAACGCACGTGCGATCACCTTGTTGTTGGCGCTCTGATGGACCAGGCGGGCAACCTCGAATTCGCGTGCCGTCAGACTGCATAAACTCTGACGCTGCTCTTCGCTCAGTGCATTCTCTACCCCGCTCAGCGCATCAATGGAAAAGGTATCGATGAGCTGCGCAATCAAGGCCCGCGGCAACCATACCTCACCGTTGCGGATAGCGGTCACAGCCTTTAATACCGTGCTCGCAGGCGCGTTGAAGTCGCAATAGCCAACCACACCCACTTTGATCGCCGCGACACGGTCCGCATCCTGTATGCCCTTGTCCATCAGCAGCACGCGCACATCCGGGACGTTGACGGTAAGTCGCGCCAGTGACTCGGCGACAGTGCCTCCAAGCAAGCCACTGTCCAACACGATCAGATCCACGCGCTGCGCACTCAGCAGCTGTTCCGCCTGACGCAGGCCGACGGCTTGCTGCAAACACACGAGCGCATCCAACGCGGCGCGCCAGCGCTCTCTGGCCGACGTGTCGGCACAAGCCACCAGTACCGTAAAGTTGTCCTTCTCTACCGCCAAAACATAACCCTCCCAGGGCTTTTCAACGTTCCCGCGGGCCGCGCTCACGGGACTTTAGTATGGGCTTCAATAGATAATCAAGCACCGATTTATGCCCTGTCAGTATATCGACCACTACGGTCATTCCAGGAATAATCTTGAGAGCTTTGTCCTTGGGACCGAGGAAATCGCGGTCGGTGCGGACCCGGATGATATAAAAGCTGTCGCCCTTCTCATCGGTAATGGTGTCGGCGCCGATCGGTTCGAGTTTAGCGTTCATGCCGCCGTAGATCGAAAAATCGTAGGTGGTGATCTTGTCCACACCCACTATAACCACCACCACGGTGACGAACTGCTGGAGAAAGTTGGTGGTATTGACCGCACCGGCCGACAGATAGCGGGGCCTGCAGACCCGAGGTAATGGGCTAAGATGACCGGCGCTGGAAGAGTGGCGCCCTAGTTGATCAGGTCACGCCCTGGTCCCGCGCTCCCGCGCGCGATCCAGGCAGCCTGCCTCGAAACATGTTCATACCGGGCATGTGCTGATATGCTTCCCCAATAGAGATAACCACTTACAATACCGCGTCCGGGTCAACACGGTGTCGACATGCGCCGCGCCGGCGTACATTGCACCAGACTGTTAAAGTTCAGATGGGCAAGCCGGTGCCGCGAAACCATATGACCATATGGTAGAGTGAATCACATGCAGAGAACTGGTACCTCAGTCCAATTGTGAGCCCAGGTAAGCGCAGGTATCGTGCAATCAAACCCCACAAAGCAGCCACCATGACCCCCATCAACGTTGTCGTCATCGATCAAAACCGCCCCGGCGTCCGCGATTGCACCGCTTGGCTGGACGAAGATCGGGAGATATGCATCGCCGCATGCTCATCTCAGGTCGACGATACCAGTGCACTGTGCGCCTCCTACCATCCTGATGTTCTGCTGGTGTCCACCCACTGCCTGCGTGATTCCAATCCGGGATGGCTCAGCGACGTACATCGTCAATGCACCGTGACCCGCATCATTCTGATCGATGACGCACTGACTGACGATGCACTGGTCGATTGCCTCGTCACAGGTGCGCGCGGCTGTGTCGAAAGCAGCGACGCTCCACTGGTAGGGAAAGCCGTCCATGCCGTACATCTGGGCGAAGCCTGGGTATCACGCAAACTGGCCAGACGGCTGGTTGATCGGCTGATTGAACGTGAGCGCGGCAGGGTAGATTAGTGCCTGGGTACCATGGAGACTTGAGCTGGCTGAGACCAGCAGCAGCAAGGTCACACTCACCAGCAGTACCGGCGTACCCTTCAGTCTGGAAGGCTGTGGGCAATGCCGCGATCAAAAATGTCGAAGCACTGCTGATCGGATGATGCCGGCTCATCACCGACCACGGGCAGCACCGTTTCACTCCACGCCAATGATGTGATCAACTTCACCGACAACAACAATGCCCTGTTCGTGCGCGGCAGTGTTGGACGCAATCCACAATCAAGCACAGTGCTGCGATTTGCAACATGCGCCGCAGCCAGCGCATTAATGCTTCACACCGGGAATCAGCTCAGTAAAATCATGGCAGCATTTTCCTCGTCACTGACTTAAGGAGTACCGTGATTGTGAATGCAGTTCTCAATAAGACCTGGATACACCGCTTTGCGCCATTCCTGCTATGGATAGGTGAACTGCGCGATGGCAAGGTACTGCGCGCCGATATCATCGCCGGCATCACCGTCGCCTTGGTGCTGATCCCGCAGTCCATGGCCTATGCACAACTCGCGGGACTACCGGCGTACTACGGCCTGTATGCCGCCTTCCTGCCGCCGATGGTCGGCGCGTTGTTTGGCTCCTCGCGGCAGCTCGCGACCGGTCCTGTGGCGGTGGTCTCGCTGCTGACAGCCGCCGCGTTACAGCCGCTGGTCGCCTCCGGCACCGAGGGTTATATCGTCTACGCGATCCTGTTGTCACTGCTGGTCGGCCTGTTCCAGTTGAGCCTGGGGCTGTTGCGTTTGGGCGTGCTGGTGAACTTCATGTCCCATCCAGTGGTGGTCGGTTTCACCAACGCGGCGGCCATCATCATTGCCACCTCGCAGCTCGACAAGATCTTCGGCGTACGCGCGGATAAATCGGAACACCACTTCGAGACGGTCTGGAATACCCTGGTGGCCGCCTATCATTACATCCATTGGCCGACACTCGCGCTCAGCGTGCTGGCCTTTGCAATCATGATTGGCCTCAAGCGCATCAATCCGCGTCTGCCGGGTGTGTTGATCGCCGTAGTGGTCACCACGCTGATCGCCTGGGCGATCAAGTTCGAAAAACTGGAAACGACCCAGCCCGCCGCCTTCGCCAGCGAGGAGATCCGCGTGCTGGTGGCCGATCAGGGCTCACTCGACAAGGAGATCAGCAGCTACGCGAGCGGCATCGACGCCGCTCAACAGCGTTATGCGCAGTTCAAGAACCAATATGGATTGGACGACGCGCGCACACTCACCGCACTGCATGATGTGGACACGCTAAAATTCAAACTGGAACGGCGCAAAAAATCCGCAGCGGCCGATCTCGATGAATTGAAGACTCTGCACTTCGAGCGAGTACCCGGTAGTGGCAGTGCGCCGGACACATACTTTCTGAAAGGCCACGTCGCCGCGGGTCTCACGCCCGATAAGGACCCCTGGCGTCTGCGGCGTGTGGACAAGGACGGCAGCGTGGTGATGGTCGGCGGCGGCAAGGTGGTCGGCAGCATCCCTCAGGGCCTGCCGAGGCCCAAAATGCCGACGTTTGACTTTGGCGTGATCATGCAGCTGCTGACAGCGGCGATCACCATTTCGCTGCTGGGATTCATGGAGGCTATCTCGATCGCCAAGGCCATGGCCGCGCGCACCCGGCAACGACTCGACACCAACCAGGAACTGATCGGGCAGGGCATCACCAATATCGTCGGTGCTTTCTTCCAGAGCTATCCGACCTCGGGGTCCTTCTCGCGTTCCGCGGTGAACATCGGCGCCGGCGCCATCACCGGCTTCTCATCGGTCGTCACCAGTATCGTCGTGGTCATCGCGCTGCTGTGGTTGACGCCGCTGCTTTATCATCTGCCGCAGGGTACTCTCGCCGCGGTAATCATGATGGCCGTGGTCGGTCTCGTTAACATCAAGGCGATCAAGCACGCCTGGAAGGCGCATCCGCACGACGGCGCAGTGGCCATCACCACCTTCGCGTTGACGCTGGCTTTTGCGCCGCACCTCGACAAAGGCATCATGATGGGTGTCGGCCTGTCGCTGATTCTCTATCTGTATCGCACCATGCAGCCGCGTATCGCCTTGCTGGCACGGCACCCGGACGGTACGTTGCGCGATCTGGAGATGTACGGCTTGAAGCCCTGCCCCAACATCACGGTGATCCGCTTCGATGGCTCGCTGTACTTCGCCAATACCAGCTACTTCGAAGACCGAGTACTGGAACGCGTGTCCGCCAAGCCTGAGCTGCGCTACGTCATCGTCGATGCCGAGGGCATCAATGAAATCGACGCCACGGGTGAAGACATGCTTTGGGTGCTCTGCGACCGTCTGCACAAAGCCGGCATCGAACTGCTGTTCAGCCGCATGAAGAAACAGGTCACGGATACGCTGGAACGTACCGGCTTCATTGCCCATGTCGGGGCCGATCGGTTTTTCCGTCGCACCGATCTGGCGCTGGAATATGTCTGGAGCAAACTTGGCAACGACCATGCGGCGGATTGTCCGCTGCGTGTCGTCAGTCCTGAACCGGAGCGAATGTCCGAGGCGGGGTAGGGCACTTAACCGCCACGGCTGGTGGTTGGGAGGAGGGCGGAGGAATCCGGTACAATCACCAACCCTTCGTCACCACCGGATCCCGCCAGTGAAGATCACCCTGCATACCGACACCCAGATCAGCGTCACGCGACTGCACGAGGGCGGATTCGAGATCGACTGCCTGGATCCTGAAGTCCATTCCGGCGCCGTTCACTTGTGCGTCGCTTCGCTGGCCTGGTGCACGTATTCGGTACTTGCCAGCTACGGTCAGCGCATCGAGGCCGGCACCGACGACATGACCGTGCGCTTGAGTTGGCGCTATGCCGAACGGCCGCACCGTATCGGTCACATTGATATGACCATCCACTGGCCGCAGGTACCCGAATCACGCCTCGATGCAGCCATGCGCGCCGCGGCGATGTGTACGCTGCACAACACGCTGCAACACGGTGTTGAAATCGACACCACGATAGAGCGCTGACGGAAACTGTCATGAGCGAAACTCCCGTACCCGAAGAAATCAATTTCGACCCCAAGGCGCGCGTGCTGGAACTGGCCTACGCCGACGGCAAGCACTTCCGGCTGCCCTGTGAATACCTGCGGGTATATTCGCCCTCGGTGGAAGTCAGCGGCATGGGCGAGCTGACGGTTTATAAAGAAGGTGTCACCATCACGGACATCCAGCCCATGGGCAACTATGCGGTACGGATCTATTTCGATGACGGTCACAAGTCCGGCATCTACAGTTGGGAGCACCTGTATGATCTCGGCATCAATCAGGAGCAACACTGGCAGGACTACCTGCAACGGCTCGCGGCGGCTGGATACAAACGCAAGGAAATTCAGTCTGCTAAACCATAGGGCGCCTAACAGAATGAGTCCCCTCTCCCGGAGGGAGAGGGATAGGGATAGGGAGAGCCGCGTTGCTTACCAACG
>JBGPWJ010000168.1:0-5967 GCA_041492115.1 Gammaproteobacteria bacterium | reverse complement strand
GTTCCGACAAAGCCGTGTACTGCTGCAACGGATTTGTGCTTGCATCTCACTGTTCTCCCCATCTATCTTAGTCGCAACTCTTCCGCTCGCTTTTCCGCAACCGGAGAGTCGTTCATGGGCGAGCCCGCACAGTTGTGCGAACCCCTCGGGAGGGCAACTCAAGGCGTCTGTTCATCAAGACCCAGATGAAGGGAGCCCTGAACGCCATGATCTTGCCGTCTCGACAGACCGGCTGATGTGCCGGGATGCGGGCGGCGGAAGTGAGTCTGCTATGATGGCTGACAGCATGCCATACTTGCTGGTTGTCACGATTATCCGAGGAGATCGTTATGCGTAATACAACCCTGGCTGTTCTGTTACTGCTGACCACGCTGCTGGCCGGTTGCGGTTACAACAAGTTTCAAACCACCGATGAACAGATCAAAGCGAGCTGGGCCGAGGTACTGAATCAATACCAGCGCCGCGCCGATTTGGTGCCTAATCTGGTGAACGTCGTCAAGGGTTATGCGGCGCATGAGAAGGACGTCTTCACCGAAGTGACTGAGGCACGCGCCAAGGTCGGCTCGATTCAGGCCACGCCGGAACTGATCAACGATGAGCAGGCCTTCGCCCGTTTCCAGGCGGCGCAGGCGCAGATGACAACTGCTCTGTCACGATTGCTGGCGGTGTCGGAGAATTATCCGCAGCTGAAGGCCGACGGTCTGTTCCGCGATCTGCAAGCGCAGCTTGAGGGCACGGAGAACCGCATCACGGTGGCGCGCAATCGCTACATACAGGCAGTGCAGGAATATAATGTGACGGTGCGTTCCTTTCCGTCCAACCTGACAGCGATGCTGTTCGGTTACAAGACCAAGCCGAGTTTCACCGTGGAAAACGAGAAGGCTATCTCGGTGCCGCCCAAGGTGGACTTTGGCGCACCCGCGGCGGGTGCCAAGTAATGTTGGCGTGTCGATGATCCGGGACTGGCGCTATGGGTGGTTGCTACTGTGGCTGCTGCTCGTTGGTAGCGCGCGTGCCGAACTCGCTGTCCCTCCGCTGGTCACCCGCATTACCGATCAGGCGGGATTGCTGACGGCCGCACAACGCCAACAACTCGAGCAGACGCTGAGTGACTTCGAGGCGGCCAAGGGCAGTCAGGTCGCCGTGCTGACCGTCGCCTCCACGCAGCCGGAGACAATCGAAGAGTACGGCATACGCGTTGCCACTGCCTGGAAACTTGGGCGCAAGGGTGTCGATGACGGTGCGCTGCTGCTGATCGCGAAGGACGATCGGAAGATGCGTGTCGAAGTCGGTTACGGACTGGAGGGCGCGATACCGGATGCCGTGGCCAAGCGCGTCATCGCCGAGATCATCACGCCCTATTTCAAGCAAGGCGATTATTTCGGCGGTATTCAAGCCGGCGTCAGCAGGTTGATCCGGCTGATTGAGGGTGAAGCCCTACCGCCACCGGCCGCACGCGACGTCAGCTGGTCAGGTATAAAAGATATGCTGCCGGTGGCGTTCGCGGTGGTTGTGTTCGGCAGCAGCTTTTTGGGTGCATTGTTTGGCCGACTGTTCGGCGCTTCGATTGCCGGCGGCATCGTGGCCATTATTTTCTGGGTCAGCGTGGGTTCGCTACTGATTGCGCTGCTCGTCGGGCTCGGCGTCTTTTTGTTTTCAATCCTGCTGGGCAGCGGACGCGGTGGTTACGGCGGTTATTACGGTGGTGGCAGTGGCGGTGGATTCAGCAGCGGTGGCGGTGGCTTCAGTGGTGGCGGTGGCAGTTTCGGTGGCGGCGGCGCATCGGGGGGATGGTGATGACAGTGGGGCGTGTGCTTGCGCATTTGCTGATGCCGCACTGGCGGGTACGGCAGGTGTTTCCTGCGCCGGCGTTGCGCGCGATCGAGGCCGCCATTCGTGACTGTGAAACGACCCATAACGGCGAGATCCGGTTTGCAGTTGAAGCTGCACTGCATCCGCTGGCGCTGTGGCATAAACAGACAGCGCGTGAACGCGCGATCGAGGTCTTCTCGCAACTGCGGGTGTGGGACACGGCGCGCAACAACGGTGTGCTGATCTACCTGCTGCTGGCCGACCGTGATGTGGAGATCGTCGCCGACCGGGGCATCCACCCGTTGGTCGGTCAGGATGCTTGGGATCTGATCTGTCGTAACATGGAGGCCGCGTTCAGAACGGGAGACTATCAGGGCGGGGTGGTGGCGGGTATCAAAGCAATCGGCACGCAACTTGCCCGGCATTACCCACCCGAGGGTCTGAATGGCAATGAACTGCCGGACAGTCCGGTATTGCTTTGAATTGAAGTTCTTGCGCTGCCGCGTGCCCACATCGTAAAGGCCCCAGTCGCTCCTCCACTAAAATCAAGGCCATTGCCGGCGGCCAATCCGGTGAGAATCGTGTACAAAATGAAGTATTCCTGTGTAGGAAAATGGCTATATAAATATAAGAGAATGGTGGTTATCAGTTCCCGCCGAGAATCGTAATTATGAATATTTTACAATTGAGACGATATAACAGTTTGATTTGCATGATAGCATGTCTCCCTGGTGTGGATGGAAAGGCAGGGCTGCGCTGGATACTGCCACTCAACTTGTTTGCTCTTGGTAGCCAGGATGCCTAGATTAGAGGCCGGTGTGTATTTGTTCTTTCTAATAGAAGAGGGTAGCGTCAGTTCCAACGGATGAAGTGCCAAGCTAAAATAACCCAGAACAGAATAACGACACTAGAAGCACATAACCCGATATTTAAACAACAATTATGCGCAAGGATCGCACTTTGATGCAGGGATGTGTTTGTGAGGGTGTTGGCATGTCAGTCAGTAACGAGGCGGGGGGGCGCGATTATGGGGTTTCCCAGAAGGTCCTGCGCCTGTTGGAAGGATTGCGCAGGACACAGACCGGTAGCGTCGTCTATCGGCAGGTCGAACGCATCATCAATGACATCGATGTTTCCCATGTTGCTGTCGAGAACGCCTACGCCGCGATCATCGGTATCCTGATCGACGCCTATGCCAGTCAGCTGGCGGCCGGCTCTCCGTTGCATATCCAGGTCAAACTGCTGCGCGCGCGCCTGCAGCCGCCGTTGTCAGCGCTGGAAATAAATTCGCTGCGTGAGTACATCGATATCTACGCGGAGCAGATCGCGCAGTCCAGAAATCTCGATGCTGAAATGTTCGAGCAGGCCATGCGGCCATTGCTGGAAGGCTTGGGCCTGGCCGAGGATATGCGCAGTTCCATGCCGCCGTCGCCCGCGGCCATGCCACCCGAAGTGCCTGTGGCACTGGGCGGCGATCTGTCGGAAAATCGCGTTCCGTCACGGCGCCAGGCGGATGAACCGTACAAGAGCAATGACAGCAGAGCCGCGGACTTGCCGCCGGAAGATTTCAAGAGCATTGCCGAAGAAATCGTGGAACCCGCGGAACCGATGGAACCCGAACAATCGGGTGACTCCGTCAATGTTGAACAGCGCATCGCGTCGGTCTACCGCCATCACCTGGATGCCAAACGCAAGGACATCCAGAAACTGCAGGCATCGCTGGCCCAGCAGGTGCTGGAAACCATCACGCAGAATGAAGAGTTCGGTGTGCTGCTTGAGGTGGTGCTGGGTGAACTGCGGCAGGCGCGCAATATCAGCGACGTCGAACAGATGCGCGAGACCATGATTGACGAAGTCGTGAAATTGCTGCAGGGCCACAACCTGCTCGCGGACAAGCTCGACAGCACTCATCAATATCTGCAGGTCATCGAGACCGACAGTCGTCAGCTCACCGACGAGTTGACGCGCGTGCGTCTTCTCAGTCTGACTGATGAGCTGACCGACCTGCCCAACCGCCGCGCCTTCCTGCGTCGCCTGGAAGACGAGGTCGGTCGTGTGCAACGCTATGGCCTGCCGCTGACGCTGGCTTTGATAGACCTCGACATGTTCAAAGAGGTCAATGATAAGTTCGGGCACGCCGCAGGCGATGAAGTGCTGCGCTGCTACTCCAAGAACATCCTGTCCATCTTCCGTCATCACGATATGGTGGGACGCTACGGTGGCGAAGAGTTCGCCGTGCTGCTGCCGAATACCGACAAGGAAGGTGCGTTGCGCGCGCTGGCCAAAGTGAAGAAGCGCTCCGCCGAAACCCGCTGGCAGATCAACGGCACCGTGCGGCATGTGCCGACATTTTCGGCTGGCTTGGCCCTATACAAACCGGGCGAATCGCCGGGCGCGTTCATTGAGCGGGCCGACAATGCCCTGTACCGCGCCAAACGTCTCGGCCGCAACCGCGTCGAGCTCGATCAGACCTATACGCCAGAGGGTAATCTGGATCACGGCCATGGCCACCCTGACGACCTGGGGACCAACAACCGCCATGGCAAGGAAATCTAGTCCCTCCGATTGCCGTGCTCACATCAGTACGGCATCTTCTGTATAATCACGCGCTCCATTAATTGAACCGCTCCATGCGGTTGGAGTCGTGACGTGGCTACCGTTGAAGTAAACAAAGACAATTTCGAGCAGATCGTAACCGGCAACGATATCGTCATCGTTGATTTCTGGGCGCCCTGGTGCGGTCCCTGCCGCAGCTTCGCGCCGATCTACGACCAGACTTCGGAGAACCATCCCGATGTCATGTTCGCCAAGGTCAACACCGAAGAGCAGACTGAACTCGCCGGCTACTTCCAGATCCGTTCCATTCCCACCCTGATGATATTCCGCGAGAAGGTCATCATCTTTTCCCAGCCCGGCATGCTGCCGGCCTCTGCACTGGAAGATGTCATCGCCAAGGTCAAGGCATTGGATATGGCAGAAGTGCACAAGGAACTGGCCAAGCCGAATGCCGGCTGAAGCGAGGCATGGATTTTCGCGGTGTGATGTAGACATCTCCGGGCTGGAAACCTACTAGATCAGACCTTCGAACGGCTGCACCTCGACCAGCGTTCCGGCCGGTACATTGCCGCACTCCGCCGGCAGCACGATGAAGCAATTGGCGCGACTCATTGAGCTCAGCACATGTGAGCCCTGCAGGCCTGTGCTGTCCACAACCAATTCACCGCTGGTGTTTCTCACCAGCAGGCCGCGTTGAAAATCTGTGCGCCCCGGCTGTTTCTTCAGTGCCTGTACGCAGGGCACCTTGATGGTCAGCATCGCGGTCACGGGCTCGCCCATCAGATGCCGCAAGGCCGGTAGCACGAACTGGTAAAACGTCGCCATCACAGAGACAGGGTTGCCGGGTAGGCCGAAGAACAGGGCCTGCTGAACTTTGCCAAAGGCGAGCGGCTTGCCTGGCTTCATGGCGATCTTCCAGAAATCCACATTGCCGAGCCTGTCCAGAGTCTCCTTGACGTAATCGGCCTCGCCGACCGACACACCGCCGGAGGTGATCACCACGTCAGCGGCCTGCGCGGCTTCTTGGAATGCGGCCTCGATACGCTGCCGCTGATCGGGAATCACACCCATGTCAATCAGTTCAGCACCGAGGCGCGTCAGCATTCCGTACAGCGTGTAGCGGTTACTGTCGTATATCTGTCCGGCCGCCAGCGGTTCGCCGATGCTGCGCAGTTCATCGCCGGTGGAGAAGAAAGCCACACGCAAACGCCGGTACACGCTGACCTCGCCGACGCCGAGTGACGCGATCAGGCCCAGATCGGAGGGCAGCAGACGCCGCCCGGTGGCCAGCACGACGCTGCCGATGGCGATGTCTTCACCAATGTGACGGACATTTTCGCCGATCCTGTGCGCGCCCTGTACGGTGATGTCCTCGCCGTTGCGCTGCACCTGTTCCTGCATCAGCACCGTGTCCGCACCTTCTGGTATTACAGCGCCGGTCATGATACGCACGCTGGTGCCGGGCTCGACCAAGCCTGCGAATGGAACACCGGCAAGCGCAGTACCGATCACGCGCAGCTTGGTCGGAACAGAGGAAAGATCGACGCTGCGCAGCGCATAACCATCCATCGCCGAGTTGGCGTAGGGCGGCACATTCAC
>JBGPWJ010000026.1:0-16069 GCA_041492115.1 Gammaproteobacteria bacterium | reverse complement strand
GAACCAGGCGAACAGTGATTCGGTATCGGCGTGTTCGAAGTTATAGGTCGACATCTCGACTTCATTTTGATGGAACACGTCTCCGTAAGTAACGCGGCCGAGCGGGCCGTCGGTCCAGATAAGGTCAAAGACACTCTCCACGCCTTGCAGGTACATGGCGATGCGTTCCAGCCCGTAGGTGATCTCGCCGGTTACCGGTTTGCAGTCCAGACCGCCGACCTGCTGGAAATAGGTGAACTGCGAGACTTCCATGCCGTTCAGCCAGATCTCCCAGCCCAGGCCCCAGGCCCCGAGCGTGGGCGACTCCCAGTTGTCCTCGACGAAGCGGATGTCGTGTACCAGCGGATCCAGGCCAAGGCGGCGCAGCGAATCGAGATACAGCTCCTGGATATTCAGCGGCGAGGGTTTGATGACCACCTGGAACTGGTAGTAATGCTGCAGGCGGTTGGGATTTTCGCCATAGCGACCGTCAGTGGGGCGGCGCGAAGGCTGCACATAGGCGGCGCTCCAGGGCTCCGGGCCGATGGCGCGCAGGAAAGTCGCCGGATGAAACGTGCCAGCGCCAACTTCCATATCATAGGGCTGCAACAGCACGCAGCCCTGCTGGGCCCAATAGTCCTGTAACGCCAGGATCAGTCCCTGAAAGGTTTTTATTGGGTTCGCCGTGGAGGGCGCGATGTCAGACAATGGTTTAGCCAACTCTGCAAGGGTCGAAACGGCCGACAGTATAGCCGTTGCGCCAAGCCTGTGGCTATGCACCTGTCTTTGTGTCGCGGGCTGGTCTAAAACATGCACAGTTAAAGTCATGCGTGGTCGCGGTCGCTGTAGTGAGTGAATGGAGGTCCTATGTCCGACCTGGTGCTTGAACCGACAGTTACAGCCCAATGGCATTCGCTGGTCAGCGAGGCCGAAGCACGTTGCGCCAAACGGCTCGACGAAACCCTGGAAAGCTACCTCGTCTTTCTCCTGATGCGTTTCACGGGCCGACCGACGTTGGCGACCACCGTCATGGCGCGTGAATTTCTCGAAGGTCTCACCACACCGGGACGGCAGGGCCACGACCGCCTGCGTGACGTGGGTGATCAATGCCTGCTCTACTCCGGCTTGTTCCCGCGCCGCGCCGAACGCCGTTTGGTCAGAGTCAGCTACTACGTTGATCTGGGCCGCGCGGCCTATAGTCACTTGGCCGAAGACCGCGTACCGGGCAGTGCCGCGTTGTACTCGCGCCTCGCGCATAGCTTCGTGGCGCTCATGGAAGTACTGCAGGCCATGAGCAATTTGACCGGCGCGCCAACGCTTGATCTGCTCCAGGCCATCGAACTCTGGAACGACACCGGCAGCAGTCAATCATTGCGGCACTGGCGATCACCGGCCGATGCGCCGGCCGGCAGCGGGAATCACCGAAAAAAACATTAAGAGACCCTTGGTTCGAATAGCACAAATGTAGGGGCAGGTCTCAGGCGCGCCCCTACGTGGCACTCACTCGCCGGGAGAGTGCACTCGCTCCCTGGTTCATTTCTGCACGCTGGCCGATCACCACCTGTAAGAGCATCGCTTCAGTACACCTCTGTCACCTCTCTTGTGCGCCATCATTCGGTTGTTGTATAAGGCGCGCGTAATGCAGCAGCTGTTGTTGAGAAGAGCAGTTGCTATGCCGGCGCGGAGGCGCGATCATGACTCATAAACCCACCACCGATAATTTTGCCGACAATGAGTTCGAAACCACCTGCACTGATAAAGATTGGTCCGCCGAGTCGACTGATGATGACCCGGAACTGCGCACGGTCAGCGTCGGGCAGCTGCTGCGCAAACAATCCGCGTTGCGCAGCATCGAGGAACGTCGCGAACTCGAGGACTTCGATTTCGAGAGCGGCCAGTGCATCGAGCCCGATTGACCCGTACCACACCCGCGCATGATCAGGCGCGCGGCGCCCACCGACATTCCCGCGCTGGTAGCTCTGGAGGCGGTCTTTCCCTCCGACCGCATGAGCACGCGCAATTTCCAGGATCTGTTGCGCCGCGGCCGCGGCAGTGTCCTGGTCTATGAAGATGGCGGCGCGCTACTCGGCGATGCCGTGGTCCTGTACCGGCGCAACTCACCAACCGCGCGCATTTATTCCCTGGTGGTCGAGCCGGCGCAGCGCGGTCGCGGCATTGCGCAGCAACTGCTCACGGCGGTCGAGGCCGAGGCCCACGAGCGCCACTGCCAGACCTTGCGCCTGGAAGTGCGGCCGGACAACGCGCAGGCCCTGCGGCTATACGCCCATCTGGGGTACACAGTGGAGCGGCGATTGGAGCAGTTCTACGAAGACGGCAGTCCCGCCTTGAGGCTCAGCAAGATTCTGTGATTCCTCTGACCCGGCCGAGAAACTCTCATCCAGTTATGCCGCCAATGTGTGGACACTGCCGTAGGGCGCGCTCGCCACGCGCACCCGCCGTTCGCTGGCGTGGTGACTTGAGACAAGGTGCCATGGATTCCCTGTAGACGTCGTGGTTACCTTCGCGCTCCATCAGGTCTAGAATAAGCGCCCCAGCAACCCGGCCCGCATTCCAATGACACAAACCCGCAAAGCCGTCGCCCTGATTTCGGGCGGCCTCGATTCCATGCTCGCCGCCAAGGTAGTCATGGACCAGGGCGTGCACGTCGAGGGCATCAATTTTTTCACTGGCTTCTGCGTCGAGGGTCATACCCACGCCATTCGCAAGCACGACACTGCCAAGCCCAAACGCAACAATGCGCTGTGGGTGGCCGAGCAACTCGGCATCAAGCTGCACATCATCGATGTCATCGAAGAATACAAACAAGTCGTGCTCAATCCCAAGCATGGCTACGGCGCCAATCTCAATCCCTGCCTGGACTGCAAGGGCTTCATGGTCGGCAAGGCGCACGATTGGATGCGGCAGCACGATTTTGATTTCATCATCACCGGCGAAGTGGTCGGGCAGCGGCCGATGTCACAGCGCCGCGATACCATGCCAGTGGTGGCGCGCGAATCCGGCGCCGGTGAGCGCCTGCTGCGGCCGTTGTGTGCCAAGCTGCTGCCTGAGACATTGCCGGAGCAGGAAGGTTGGGTCCGGCGCGAGCAACTGCTCAGCTTCAATGGCCGCACTCGCAAACCACAGATGGCGCTGGCAACACAATTTGGTTTCGTTGATTATGCGCAGCCCGCCGGCGGCTGCTGTTTTCTTACCAACGAGCAGTACTCGGTCAAGCTCAGCGATTTGTGGCTGTCGCGCGGCAAGCGCGATTACGAGCTCGACGATATTATGTTGCTGAAGGTCGGTCGGCACTTGCGGCCGCGGCCGCATTTCAAACTGATCATTCCGCGCGAGGAAGGCGAAAGCCGCTATCTGGAAGGCTATCGGCGCCAGTTTACTCACCTGCAGGCCTTCACTCAAAATGGTCCGATTGTGTTGCTGGACGGCACGGCGGACGAGGATGACCTGCTGCTCGCCGCGCGCATCACCGCGCGTTACTGCCAGGGACGCGATGCCGCCAATGTCAGTGTACGCATCACCACGACCGATGGCACGGCGCGGATTGTTGAGGTGGCGCCGCTGTCCACGGATGACATCCCCGGCGAGTGGCTGCTGTGAGCCAACATACGCTGGATGCCCGGCGCCTGTTGTGTCCACTGCCCGTGATCCGCGTGCAGAACTGCGTGATGGACCTCAGCGTGGGCGACACACTGGAAGTGACGTGCACCGATCCCGGCGTGCGCTATGACATCCCGTCCTGGTGCCGCATCAATGGCCATCATGTACTGGAGACGCGCGAGCACGAAGGTGAAATAATCATCGTCATTCAAGTTGGAAGCCGCGCATGAGTGCCGCTCCTCAGGACTTCACGCCCGCCACGGATAATGGTATGGCGCGCTACAAGGATATCCGCTATGTCACGCTGGTGGGGGCGTTCATCAACGCCGGCATCGCCACGCTGAAACTGCTGTTCGGTTTTCTTGCGCACTCGCAAAGCCTGAGCGCCGACGGCCTGCACTCACTGTCGGATCTGGCCAGCGACATCCTGCTGATCTTCGCCGCCAAGCATTCCACGCGCGATGCCGACGCCGATCACCCCTATGGTCACGCCCGCATCGAGACCGTGTTCTCCGTGATCCAAGGCATGATCCTCGGCGGCTTTGCCATCAGCATCGGCTTCGATGCCGTGCGCCGATTGCTGAACCCGGCGCTGCTGCTGCAACCCGAAATCATCGCGCTCTACGTGGCGCTGGTTTCGGTGATCGCCAAAGAGAGCCTGTATCACTACACCGTGCGCGCCGCGCGGCGACTGCGCTCCAGCATGCTGCGCGGCAATGCCTGGGATCACCGCAGCGATGCCATCTCGTCGGTGATTGTGATCGTCGGCGTGGGCGGCACCTTGATTGGCTTCAAATACCTGGATGCGCTGGCCGCCGTGGGCGTGGCGCTGATGATCATCAAAATCAGCTGGGATCTGATCTGGCAGGCCCTGCGCGAACTCATCGATACCGGCCTCGAGGTGGAACGGGTCGAGGCCATTCATGCGGCCCTCATGGCGGTGCCCGGCGTCAATGCCTGCCATATGCTGCGCACCCGCAAGATGGGGCCCGATGCACTGGTCGATGTGCATATCCTGGTGGACCCAACCCTGAGCGTTTCAGAAGGCCATCAAATCAGCGAGAAGGTGCGCAGCAAGCTGATCAAGGAGATCGAGGAGGTCAGCGATGTTATGGTGCACATCGACCCCGAGGACGACGAGAGCAACGCCTCATGCAGCAAGTTGCCGGAACGCACGGAGGTCTTGCGGCGCCTGCATCTGCAATGGCAGGATATCGCCGCCGCGCCGCGGGTCGAGGACGTGACGCTGCATTATCTGGACGGTAAGGTGCACGTCGAGGTATTGTTGCCGCTGCACGTGGCCGAGAGCCTGGATAAGGCGCGCGAGCTGTCACAGGCCTTTCGCCGGGCGGCAGCGGAACTGCCCGAGATCGGCGCTGTTGATGTTCACTTCCATTAGCGCGATGTAGCGAGGCGCACTGGAATAGAGCGTAGACAGGAGAAGACGCACACATATGGCGCGCCGCGTTTGTCGCCGCTCCCCGATATTCTGCGTATATATTTGTTATTGTTATGGAATACCCGTGGCATAGATTCTGCAACTTATGGCCTCACAACGCACGAGACGCCTAGGCGCACCGCATTGACCTAACTTTCCCTGGAGGAGTACCCATGTCCGCAAAAGTGTTGAAGATGATCAAAGACCACAGCGTCAGGTTTGTCGACCTGCGTTTTACCGATACCCGCGGTAAAGAACAGCATGTCACCATCCCGGCCAGCGTCGCCGATGCCGGCTTCTTCAAGGAAGGCAAAATGTTCGACGGCTCCAGCATCGCCGGCTGGAAAGGCATCAACGAGTCCGACATGGTGCTGATGCCCGAAGCCGAGACCGCGATCATGGATCCGTTCTTCGATGAGCCCACACTGATCCTGCGTTGCGACATCCTTGAGCCCAACACCATGAAGGGCTACGAGCGCGACCCGCGCTCCCTCGCCAAGCGCGCCGAGGCTTATCTGAAATCCACGGGCATCGCTGACGTGGCCTACTTTGGTCCCGAGAATGAGTTCTTCATTTTCGATGACGTCCGCTGGGGCGCCAACATGGCCGGCTCGTTCTGCAAAGTGGATTCCGACGAGGCCTCCTGGAACTCCGAACGCGTCTTCGAGGACGGCAACATCGGTCACCGTCCGACCGTCAAGGGTGGCTACTTCCCCGTCCCGCCGGTTGACTCTCTTCAAGACATCCGCTCCGCCATGTGCCTGGCACTGGAAGAGATGGGCATGAAAGTCGAAGTGCATCATCACGAAGTCGCCACCGCCGGCCAGTGCGAAATCGGCGTCGGTTTCGACACCTTGGTACGCAAGGCTGACGAAGTGCAGATTCTGAAATACGTCGTGCAGAACGTCGCACACTCCTATGGCAAGACCGCGACCTTCATGCCCAAGCCGATGGTTGGCGACAACGGCAGCGGCATGCACGTGCACCAGTCACTCGGCAAAGCTGGCAAGAACATCTTCAGCGGCAACAAATACGGCGGTCTGTCCGATATCGCGCTGTATTACATCGGCGGCATATTCAAGCATGCACGCGCCCTGAATGCGCTGACCAACCCCAGCACCAACAGCTACAAACGCCTAGTGCCGGGCTTCGAAGCGCCGGTGATGCTGGCTTACTCGGCACGCAACCGTTCGGCGTCGATCCGCATCCCGCATGTCCCCAACCCCAAGGGTCGTCGTATCGAGGTGCGTTTCCCGGATTCCACCGCCAACCCCTATCTGGCCTTCGCCGCGATGATGATGGCCGGTCTCGATGGCATCCAGAACAAGATCCACCCGGGCGAAGCCATGGACAAGGATCTGTACGATCTGCCGCCGGAAGAAGACAAGAAGATCCCGAAGGTCTGTCATGCGCTGGATATGGCCCTTGAGCACCTCGACAAGGATCGCAAGTTCCTGACCGCCGGCGGCGTGTTCACCAATGATGTACTTGACGCCTACATTGAACTCAAGATGCAGGAAGTCACGCGTCTGCGCATGACCACCCATCCGGTCGAGTTCGACATGTACTACAGCCTGTAAAGAGCTGTTTCGCTGTGCAGTAACAAACGCCCCCTCACGGGGGCGTTTTTTTGCGCGCCGCCGGGTAACTTGCGGCGCTGCAGTGGCTTGGTTATCGTAGTCGCATGAAAATCCGTCTGGCCCTGGTCCTCAGCCTGATTCCGCTATTCGCCGCCGCCGAGATTTACAAGTCGGTCGATAGCGAGGGCAACGTGGTGTTTTCTGACCAACCCACGCCCGGTGCGAAAAAAATCCTCCAACAGCTCACGCCCACTTACGCCCCGCCGCCGTTGCCGCAGGCCGAAACCACCGCCCTATCCGTTGCGCCAACCGTTGCCAGCTATTACACCGCATTACGCATCCGCAAACCCGCACCCGGCGAGACACTGCGGGATGTTACCGGCGCGCTGATCATCGACCTTGAAGTGGTTCCACCCTTGAAAATTCAGGAAGGCCACCTGCTAGTCGTTGCAGTGGACGGCAATAATCTCGCCAGTCATGACAATGCAACGCAGCTCACCATCAGCAATCTGGCGCCCGGCGCTCACACACTCAAAGCGCAGATCATGGATGCTTCTGGGCAAGTGCAATTCAGCTCCGGCAGCATCACGTTCCATATGCAACGCACGGCGGGCGCAGCCAGCGCCAAAGAACCGGTAAACCCACCGTCTGCCCGGTAGGGCCTGCACCCGAAAGAGTCCCCGCGCGCCCGCTGACGGAAACGACCAGCACGGAGTACCAGACGGATTGGTACCACTTCCTCCGAAGTCCGCGCCGTAGCGCGCCCCGCCACCGCCGACAGCCAATAAATTCTGATCATGGGCGCCCAGCCACAGAGCGGTTTGCGCACTATATTAGTGCTCCCGCGCCCGGTATGATGTTCACAAGGCTTGCACGAGTCTCTGCGCGGTTCCACAGGCGCATCGAGGCGTAGCCGCTATTTTACTGATTGTGCGGGTAATTAAAGCCTTAAATCCGGCGCGATGTGAAATCTCCTGGGGCGCCCGTTATTTGGTTTGCTTATTGCACTCACACCACCATGGGCAGCCACATGTCGAAGCTGAGGGAGATCGCACAGCGCGTAATCGAGAACCTGACCACCTCGACGCTGCTATTCGATCACGAACTGCGCCTGGTTTACATCAATCCGGCCGGTGAGACGCTGCTCGCCGCCAGCGCACGGCAGGCGCAGGGCCTGACCTTGCGGGAATTGATGCCGGCCGCGACGGTCTTCGTCGACGACGTGGAGCGCGCGCTGGCCAGTGGTCACCCCTATACCGAACGCGAGCTGCGCCTGGATTGGACGGAGGGCCGTGTGATTACGGTGGATTGCACCATCACACCGCTGCTCGACACCCACCAGCCGCCTGCCTTACTGCTGGAGTTGCTGCGCGTGGACCGACACCTGCGCATCGCGCGAGAAGAACATCTGCTGGCTCAGCACCAGGCGGCACGCGCGCTGGTGCGCGGACTGGCGCATGAGATCAAGAATCCCTTAGGCGGTCTACGCGGCGCCGCACAACTGCTGGAGCGCGAACTGCCTAGCGAAGAGCTGCAGGAATACACACGCATCATCATTTTGGAGGCCGATCGCCTGCAGAATCTAATGAACCGCATGCTCGGCCCCAACGCCCTACCGCAGAAGCGCGCCATCAATATTCATGAAGTCCTGGAACATGTCCGCGGACTGGTGCGCGCCGAAGCCGAACACACTATTCAGATCGAACGCGACTACGACCCCAGCATCCCGTCCCTGTTTGCCGATCCCGATATGTTGATCCAGGCGGTGTTGAATATCGTACGCAATGCGCAGCAGGCGCTGGGCACGGAGGGCACCATACTGCTGCGCACCCGTGCACAGCGCCAAGTCACCATCGGTCACCGGCGCTTCAAGCTGGTGGTGCGTATCGACATCATCGACAACGGACCGGGCATCGCGCCGGATATGCTCGAAAACATTTTTTACCCCATGGTCACGGGGCGCGCCAACGGCACCGGGCTGGGCCTGTCCATCGCCCAGTCACTGGTCAATCAGCACAATGGGCTGATCGAGTGCGCGAGCCGCCCGGGCCATACCGTCTTCACACTTTTGTTGCCACTGGACAGTACCGATGACTAAGCGCGAACACATCTGGGTAATCGACGACGACCGTTCCATCCGCTGGGTGCTGGAACGCGCCTTCAAACAGGCCGGCATGGACGTGTCCAGTTTCGAAAGCGCTCAGGGCGTGATGGAAGAACTCGAGCGCGCGCAACCCGACGCCATCGTCAGCGACATCCGCATGCCGGGCGTGGATGGCCTGCACCTGCTCGGCCAGATCCGCGACGCCTACCCGGACCTGCCGGTGATCATCATGACCGCGCACTCCGATCTGGACAGCGCCGTCTCCGCCTATCAGGGCGGTGCCTTCGAATATCTGCCCAAGCCCTTCGACGTCGACGAGGCCGTGGCCCTGGTGCACCGCGCTGTCGAATACCGTCGTGAACGCGGCACGGCGCATGCCGAAATTCCCAGCCCGCAGACCACCGAGATCATCGGTGAAGCGCCAGCCATGCAGGAAGTGTTTCGCGCCATCGGCCGCTTGGCGCGCTCCAACATCACCGTGCTCATCAACGGCGAATCCGGCACCGGCAAAGAACTGGTGGCGCGCGCCCTGCACCGCCACAGTCCGCGTGCGCAGAACACCTTCATCGCGCTCAACATGGCCTCGATCCCGCGCGATCTGCTCGAATCAGAATTATTTGGCCACGAACGCGGCGCCTTCACCGGCGCGCAGAACATGCGCCGCGGCCGCTTCGAGCAGGCCGACGGCGGCACCTTGTTCCTCGACGAGATCGGCGACATGCCCGCCGAGTTGCAGACGCGCTTGTTGCGCGTGCTGTCCGACGGCGAGTTCTATCGCGTTGGCGGCCACACGCCGATCAAAGTCGATGTACGCATCATCGCCGCCACCCACCAGAACCTCGAAGACCGCGTCAAGGACGGCCGCTTCCGTGAGGACCTGTTCCATCGCCTCAACGTCATCCGCATCCACATTCCACCCTTGCGCGAACGCCGCGAGGATCTGCCGCAACTGACCCGCTATTTCCTCAACGCGGCGGCCGAGGAATTGAATGTCGAGTCCAAGGTTCTGCGACCCGAGGTGTTGGATTTCATGGTGCGCAAGGACTGGCCCGGCAACGTCCGCCAACTCGAAAACGCCTGCCGCTGGCTCACCGTGATGGCATCAGGACGCGAAGTGCATATGGAGGATCTGCCGCCGGAACTGCGCAGCGAGTCGGGTGCGGCAGGCAATGACGCGCAGGGCTGGGACATGCAGCTGCGACGCTGGGCGGAACAGCAGCTGGCGCAGGGCGACAGCGACCTACTCAACATCGCCACACCGATCTACGAACGCACGCTGATTGAGGTCGCCTTGCAACGCACCGGCGGGCGCCGCCAGGACGCGGCGAAACTGCTCGGCTGGGGACGTAACACGCTGACGCGCAAGATCAAGGAACTGGCCATGGAGACCGGCCCGGACAGCGAGGACAACGAAGACGACGACAAGTAAGCGCGTGTTAGTGTGACGTAGGGTGCGCTTGCGCACGCGGCATCTCGTACACCGCAAACCTCATTGCCCAGTTTCGGGCATAGCCTCTGGTTCGGCGACCGCATGATAGGTCTGGCGTGTGAACTGACGGCCGATGAACAGATCATTACCGACCGTCAGCACATCCTGCAGCCAGCGCGTCGACACCTGACAGGCCGCAGAGAACGGCGGTTCCTTGCACACCTCAACTTTGCCGTCGTCAAGCAGCTCAACGTGCAGACCCGGCAGCGGTCGAACGCGCATACCGGCGGGCGCATGGGTGTAATCCATGATGACCGGGTCATTGATGTTCAACATTTTGAGCAGCAGCGCCGGCACTTCATAGAGGGGCAAGCTACCGAATTTCACCGGGCCGCGCCAGCCGTCGATGATGACCATCGGCGTGCTGACATAATATTTGAACATCGCGGGCGTGAAGTCGCTGCGTTCGGCAGCGAGCGCACCGGAATCGACATAGCCGGCGAAGTTCTCGCCCATGAACGGTAGGTGGTCGCCGAAGGCCACGATCAGGCTATCGGGGTCGCGTTCATGCAATTGCTTGAGAAAATCCATCAGTTCGCGCGATTTGTAATATACCGTGTTGGCATAGCTCGGCACTTCTTCGACCTTAGAGGACGAGGTGATCTTGGCGGGCCGGCTGTCGCTGAGCGGATAATTCCAATGGCCGAAGTAGGTCACGATGTAATCGAGCACCGGTTGCTTGGCTGCCAGTGGTGCGGCAATCTTTTCCAGCACCTGCCGGTATAGCGAAGCATCGGAAAGAAACTCGCGGTTCATATCGTCGAGCACGAAATCTTTCTGCGACCAGTAAGTCTGAAAGCCCATGCGCCGGTAGGCATTGACGCGGTTCCAGAACACCGGCACGTTGGGGTGCGAGGCCAAAGTCTTATAGCCGTGCTCCGCGAGCAGATGCGGAAGACAGGGTACATCGTTGAGCAGCTGGCGTTCGAACTTGACGTTGTCCTTGACCACCGGAAAACCGCACAGAATTTCAAATTCGGCGTTGGCCGTATAGCCGCCGAATACCGGGCTCATGGCGTGTGAATACGCCGCGCTCTTCCAAAGTTTGCGGAACTCCGGCGCGAACGGCGCTTGGTTGTAGCCCGCTTTTTTCAGCGTGCTGGGATCCCAGAACGATTCCAGCAGCACGATGTGCACATTGCGCGGCGTGAACGGCGCCGCCGACGTTTTCGGCGGCGCATTACGTAGCAATTGTTCGGCGGCGGATTGCGCCAGATCGCGATCGGGTATGGCATCGGCATCGGCGAAATAACGCGCGCCTTCCTGCAAGGAGTAGAGCGTCGCGCCACGATCCAGGTAATTGGAGCGCTGGTCCCAGACCGAGTTGCCGAAGTGAGTGTCGAGCGGCTCAAGTATCTCGCTGGGTTTATACACCAGGGTAGTGCCGGACAGGATCAGCACCACACAGGCCAGATACGCACTCCAATGCCGCAGCGTGAAGTTGAACAGCAGCAGCCCCGCCAGGGCGGCCAGCGGTACGGCCGCGGCGATGAAACGCCAGCCTTCCAGGATCAACAGCAGCGAACGCAGTGCATAGGCGTCGTCGGGCATGATCGGACCGCCGAAGAAAGAGATCTTCACGGCGTTGCCGACATACAGTACTGCCATCAGCAGGCCTTGAATTACTACGAACACCCAGAGACGCCGCGACAGTGCATAGAGGAGATAGGCAATGACGAGCTGCAACAGGTAATCGAAGGGTATCGCCGCCGCCGCGATCTGCACGTCGAACTTGATGGTGCTGATGAGGTAATAGACAGCGTAGAAAAAGGCTGTGGAAAAGACAGGCAGAAGTTTTCGCAGCACGGTCTTGAGGGTCGGCATCGCAGGGCTCAGGCTGGCGGTTCAGTGTGACTTATGATAACCGAGAATGTGAAGAGACGGGGCGGCGAAGCCGGATAAGCCGGATAGTAGACCGATGTTTCCTAGTTGAAGCGCTCGTGCATATAAATGCGCCGCTCAGGTCCCTGATAGATGCCGAACACAGCCGTCGCTCTTGGGTTGTCATCGAACAGATTACCGTCGAGCAACTGATCCACACCATCCCAGTTGTACTTCAACCAAGCGAGGCCGGCAGCATCGAGATCTATCGAAACATCGACACTGCCCTGGTTGCCGCTCGCGGGCTTGCTTAATTTCGAATACGGTCCGCTCGCCGAGGTATGCCAGCTGCCATTGACCAAGGTCGATGCCGCCACGCTCAGGTTGGTATCACCGGCCAGTAGCGGTGAGTTCGGCGTCACAGTGACATTGGCGGCGGTCACGGTCGTGCAGATGTCGGCGGTGTTGGTGATGAATCCAAAGTTAATGCCGGCGCCGTCCAGGTCCGCGTAGTATTCCGCTGTGAGATTGATCGGCAGATCGAGCAGTTCCGAGCCGTAGGCATTTTGCAGGTTCAGTCGACCGAAGCGCATTTCCTTGCCGCCGCTGAAGGCGATGCCATTACCGGCACTTGCGGCGCCGAAAGCAGCAGGGTTGCTGGCAAACGCGATGCCATCCGTGTCGATGACATTGAGACTCAAGCTGATCTCGGCGTTGAATGGCGCCGTGTCTGTAATGTGCTTGTAGGACAGGCCGGTGCCGGCGCTGAAGGTGAGCGTGCCGGTGCCGCTGCCAGCGCTGGCAAATACTCCGTTGCCGATATCGACAATCACAGGATCAACGGTGGTCGCCGGCAGGTTGCTGAAATCGAGCGTGCCGCTGGCTGTAGAGTACAGGCGGTTTGTCAGCGTACTGTTGGTCAATTTCCAGAACGCGCCGGAGTAATTTTTCGTGATTGGCGTGCCTGCCGAGGCGCTGCGCGCGCTGACCGTCATGACAGGAGCCTTGCCCGCTGTAAAGTTGAAAGTTTTACCCAGATAGGTGAAGGCGCCCGCCGCACAACCGGTGGTGAACTCCGGCGTGTTGTAACTGACGGTGAAATTATTCGGGGTGAAGCGTCCGATGACGCCGCTGCTGCCGCTCGTATTCACGCCGCTGCTGTTGAGGTAATTGCTAGCGCTTGCCGCCAGCGTCATGCTGCCGACTTCGCTGTAAGTGAGATTGCTAACGGTCGCCGTGCCGCCACTGAAGCTGGCTTGTGTGATGGGGTTGGTACCACCTACCGTGCCGAGGACGCCACCGGTCGGTGTGTTGAGCGCGGGTGTGAGCGTGACCGACCAGGCGAATTTCGTGGCGAGTCCGTTATCGGTGATGACCTTGCCGACATCCGGTATGCCATCGTTGTTGGTGTCATCCGCGGCTTGCCAGAGATAAGCGCCGAGCGTGGCCTGGAAAGCCTGGCCGGCTGCAATGAATACCGGATCAGTCGGATTGGCGCCGCTGGGGTTGGCGGTGGCGCCGTTCTTGATGCTGGTGAAGGCGAGGCCGAAGGGGCGAGTGGTGAGTGTGCTGGACGCGCCAAGGATATCCACGCCGGAGGCGAAGGCGCGTGAATCATCGAGCAGGCTGAGCGCGTACTTGCCGACATCGCTGCTGCCGAGCATTAAGTTGGCCACACCCGCGGTGAAGCTGAGCGAAAAATTGGCCGCGCCGGGCTGCGTATTCGGCAAGCTGGCAGTTGCCAGTGTGGGCGGCGCGACGCTGGTGACGGTCGGTGCCGCCCCGCCCGGATCGGCGGCATCGCGCGTCAGCCAAGCCTTGAGCGATTTGGTACCGGCGTAGCCGGTGGCAATCGAGCAGTTGCCGGTGGCAAGGTCCTTGCGCCAGAGCTCGGCCTTCATTGCATGCGTGCGTGCCGCGACCACTGTGGTGCCGAGCGCATCGGTCGGCGTGATGACAAAGACATTGTCGCGGAAGTTGAGGGTCGAGCTGGTGGCGCTGACACCCGCGTTCACGTCGGTGACACCGAGGGTGAGATCGTCGGCGTGCGTATTGCTGAGCGCCAGTGTGATCGCGCCGTTGTCGGTGCCGACAAAGGTGTAACTGGCCGCGCCGCTGTCGGCGGCGCCCGCCGCCAAACCGCCGTTGGCGGTGACCTTGCTCCAGTCACCATGTCCGGTCGAGGTGGACAAACTCACTGTGCCGGTGTAGCCGGTGAGTGTGGCGTTGCTGGCGTCGCGCGCGGTGATGGTGATGTTCTTGGGTTGACAGGTGCTGGCCGCCGCCGCGCCGACGCTGATCAGAAAATTATTCAGCGCGGTACACGGATGGCTGTCGAGTCGATCGCGGTTGACCACGGTTAAGGGTATCTCGTAGTTGTAGACGCGCACTTCGTCGATGCTGCCGTTGGCGGAGTTATTGGTAGGGCTGTTGCTCACCGCCTTGCCCTGATTGTCGCCAATGAACAATGTGCCAATAAGGCTGGACAGAGAGCTGCTGGTGACGAGGTTCAACTGCTTGTCGAGAGCGCCGTCGAGATAAATGATCATACGGGCGCTGGCGCCCAGTGACCAGGTGACGGCGATGTGGTGCCAGGTATTGGCGGCAAAGTTATGCGTGCCGCTGGCGGTCTCGAAGATAGTATTGGCGCTGTCCTGTATAACAAAACGCAGGCTGCCGTCCGTGCGTTTCATAAAGAAGAACGGCGCGGAGTTGTTCGCCGTGGCATCCAGCAGCATCCGGTCGACGCCATCATTCCAGGCTGTGTTGCCTTTGAACCAGAAGCTGACGGAGCCCGCCGAGCCCATGTTGGAATACGCATTGATGCCGGTGTCGATCGCATCGACAGTACCCTTGGTGGTGTTCAGCGGGATGCTGGCGCCGCGGCAGATGTAGCCGGCCGCGGTCGAGGCGACAGCGCCCACCGGCGTGCCGTAAAAACTCGCGCTAGTGGTGTTGATCACACTGTTGGCCCCGCTCCAGGTGCTTTCTTCGAGCCGGTATTCGGCTAACGTCGCGGGGATGAAGAAGCGGATCGCGGTGTTGGTCAGGGTGCCGATGTTGGTGTAGGCATAAAGGCCATAATCGGTGGTAACCACTTCCCAGCCGATGTCGGCATGGCCGTTATCCGGATTGTTGCTGGGGCCGTATTGATAGATGAAACTGCCGTCTTCGTTCAGGATGACCTGGAAATTGTAATAACTGCCGGCAGAGCCCCAATCCGGTGTGTTGACCCAGGTAACGACAAACTTCCGATTGGGTGCGGTCCCAAGCGGCGTGACCGTATAACGCACGGAGCAGGTGGCCGGCGGACAGGTCGTGGCTCCCGGTCCACCGCCGGAGCCATTGGGAGTGGTATCGATATCGGCCCCATAGACCTTCATGGTGCTCACCAGGTTGGCGTCGGGATACGGCAAGGTGTAGGTCCGCGCGGTGGCACTACTGTTCCCCGATCCCGCGTAACAATAGGTATTGTTGAACTGCACACGTCCGTTCGACATGATGCGCAGCTGCGTATAGCTCACCCCGCCGAAATTGAAGGTGAAGCCGATATTGATAAGCGCGGTAATGCTGTCATCACCAGCTGTGTCACAGGTACCGCTGGTGCCTTGGGTCGGATTCGTCCAGACAACTGCGGCGTGCGTGGCGGGATCGATCCAGCTGAAGGTTGTGGCGGCGCTGCTATAAGTCGCGGCCTGGGCCGTGCAGGCGCACAGCCAGAGGCAGCACACCAGCAAGATGCGTTGCCAGGAAAGACCGTTTTGATGCGATGTGGCTTTAAGGTGGCGCATTGGAAACCGTCGCCTCCAGTTGTCGTGACACGTAATCGGGTGAGCCATAGGCGCCATACTCCGCCAATGCAACGAGGTGGTAGACAGACACGGTCGTGCTCTTTTCGATGTGCGTCGTGAAGTCGCAGGTGACCGTCACTGAAAAACCCGTCAGTCCCGGGCCGCTCAGCGCAAAGTTTTTCTGGGTCGAGCCGGGCGCCGCGCTGCACATTGTCCCGGGCGTGGTGAAGGCTTGCTGTATGCCCCATT
>JBGPWJ010000260.1:0-3637 GCA_041492115.1 Gammaproteobacteria bacterium | reverse complement strand
TTCAGGGTGGTCCGGTCACTGTGAGTCTTCACGCACGCAGGCTGATAACCGGCCAGCCCTTGGTTTCCGCCTGTTGCCGCAGCGTGTCATCCGGATCAACGGCCACTGGATGTGTGACGCGTTCCAGCAGCGGCAGGTCATTATGGGAGTCGCTGTAAAACCAGATCTCGCCACTTTCCATGCCCTGTTCAGCGAGCCACAGTTCCAAACGCTGCACCTTGCCCTCGCGGTAACACGGTACGCCGCTGACCTCGCCGGTGTAACGGCCGGCGACCATCTCGGGCTCGGTGGCCAGCAGGTGCTCGACGCCGTACAAGGCCGCGATCGGCTCGGTGACGAAGCGGTTGGTGGCAGTGATGATCAGCAGCGTGTCGCCCTGAGCGCGGTGCTTCTCCACCAGAGTCTGCGCGGCCGGCAGCAGGATGGGCGCGATCTTGTCCTTCAGGTACTGCGTCCGCCAGGCGTGCAGGGTGGCGAGATCGTGGCTGGCCAGCGGTTGCAGGGCAAAGCGCAGGAACTCGCGGATATCCAGCGTGCCGGCCCGGTACTGGGCATAGTAACGCGCGTTCTCCCGCTCATAGCGTTCACCGTCCACTAGGCCCTGTTCGACCAGAAACCGCCCCCACAGGTAATCGCTGTCCCCGCCGAGCAGAGTATTGTCCAGATCGAAAAGTGCCAATGCCACGCGCAAACCCTCAGTTTCACCGTCATTGCGACAAGTCCGCCACACTAATGGATATCGTTGCGGGTCTCAACCGCGAGAGTACTGTGAATTGAGCGGCAGATATGGAAAAATGACCGACAAGCGACACTGAGTCCACGGCACACAGCGATCATGATCGACCCTGACGGTTTCCGGCCCAATGTAGGCATCATCCTGAGCAACCGGGACGGCCATGTATTGTGGGCGCGCCGCGTTGGCCAGGAGGCCTGGCAGTTCCCGCAGGGCGGTATCAACCGCGACGAGACCCCCGAGCAGGCGTTGTACCGCGAACTCGGCGAGGAGATCGGCCTCGGCCCCGAGCATGTCGAGATCGTCGGCGCGACTAAGGGCTGGCTGCGCTATCGCCTGCCCAAGCGCTTGGTGCGGCACAATACCAATCCGGTGTGTATCGGTCAGAAGCAGGTCTGGTTCATGCTGCGTCTGCTGGGTGACGAACGTGCCGTGCGCCTGGACAGCTGCGACCGGCCGGAATTCGATTCCTGGCGCTGGGTCGATTATTGGTATCCGCTCGATGAAGTCGTGTCGTTCAAACGCAAAGTGTACCGGCGCGCTCTGGAAGAGCTGGCGCCCTTGCTGTTTCCACAGGGTGTGCCGCCGGCGTTGTGCCAGAATGGTCAGCGCAAGTAAGCCCATCCATTCATTCAGTCACAGTCGCCCTTGGCGACCATTCACTTCATAGGCCTCCCACTATGCTGGAAGTCCTTTTACGCATCGTCCACGAGGTCAATACCGCCCGCGATCTGCAACAGGCGCTGACCATCATCGTGCAGCGCGTCAAGCACGCCATGGCGGTGGACGTGTGCTCGGTTTATCTCACTGATCCGGATGGCGCACAGCATGTGCTGATGGCCACCGACGGCCTCAACCCCGAAGCGGTGGGCAAGGTACGGCTGCCGTTGACCGCGGGTCTGATCGGTCTGGTGCGGGAACGCGCCGAACCGGTCAATCTCGAAGACGCACCCAGTCATCCGCGTTATCTCTACGTTGCCGAAACCGGTGAGGAGAAATTCCACGGCTTCCTCGGCGTGCCCATCATCCAGCACCGCCGTCCGCTCGGTGTGCTGGTGGTGCGGCAGCGCGACAGCCGCAAGTTCAATGTCGAAGAGGTCAGCTTCTTGTTCACGCTGGGCGCGCAACTGGCCGGTGCCATCGGTCACGCCCAGACCAGCGGCGGTATCGCCGGCCTGCAGGATGAATCACTGCCGGCGACGCGCTTCATCGAAGGTCTGCCCGGCGCGCCCGGTGTTGCCTTGGGTACGGCCGTGGTGGTGTACGCGCCCAGCGATCTCGATGCGGTGCCAGACCGCAAGGCCGAAGACCCGGTGACGGAAGAAGCCGCGTTCCGTGCCGCGGTACTGGCAGTGCAGGACGACATCAAGGCGCTCGGCGCGCGCATGGGCGCGCTGCTGCCGCCCGCCGATCACGCCTTGTTCGACGCCTTTGTGCTGATGCTCGGCAGTGACACGCTGATCGACAACACCGTGCAGCGCATACACGCCGGCAATTGGGCGCCGGGCGCTTTGCGCGAGACCATCAACGAACACGCGCGCGTCTTTGACGACATGGAAGACGCTTACCTGCGCGAACGCGCCGGCGATGTGCGCGACATGGGCCGGCGCATTCTGATGCGTCTGCAGGCCGACATACCGCCGCGCCGCGATTACCCGCCGCACACCATTCTGGTCGGTGAGGAGATCAGCGCCGCGCAACTCGCCGAAGTGCCCGCCGGTTGTCTCGCCGGTGTGGTGTCGGCGCGCGGTTCCAGTTCCTCGCATGCCGCGATTCTGGCGCGGGCGCTGAGTATTCCGGCCGTGATGGGCGTGCGCGATCTGCCGGTAGGCCGCTTCGAAGACCGTGAACTGGTCATCGACGGTTACCTCGGCCGCCTCTACGTGCAGCCCAGCGGCGCTGTGCGTGAGGAATTCCTGCGTCTGGCGCGCCAAGAACAGCTGCTGACCAGTGACCTGCAGGAACTGCGCGACCTGCCCGCCATCACGCCAGATGGCGTGCGCGTGCCGCTGTACGCCAACACCGGCCTACTGTCCGACATCACGCCGTCGCTGAACTGCGGCGCCGAAGGCATCGGCCTATACCGCACCGAATTCCCGTTCATGATCCGCCAGCGTTTCCCCAGTGAAGACGAGCAGCGCGGCATCTACCGCCAGGCGCTGGCGGCGTTCGCGCCGTTGCCGGTGACACTGCGCACGCTCGACATCGGTGGCGACAAGGCACTGCCGTATTTCCCGGTTACCGAGGACAATCCCTTCCTCGGCTGGCGCGGCATCCGCATCACGCTCGATCACCCGGAGATTTTCCTTACGCAGTTGCGTGCCATGCTGCGCGCGTCCATCGGCCTGAACAATCTGCAGATCCTGTTGCCGATGATCAGCAGTGTCAGCGAACTCGACGAGGCGCGTGTGTTGATTGACCAGGCCTGCCGGGAACTGCACGAAGAGGGCGCGGATTTTCCACGGCCGCCGATCGGCGTCATGATCGAAGTGCCTTCCGCGGTGTACCAGACCGAATCGTTTGCCCGGCGCGTGGAGTTTCTCTCGGTCGGCACCAACGATCTGACTCAGTATCTGCTGGCGGTGGACCGCAACAATGAACGCGTCGCCAAACTCTACGACGGCCTGCATCCCGCCGTGCTGCGTGCGCTCATGCAGGTGGTGGAGGGCGCGCGCCGCCACGGCAAACCGGTGAGTGTGTGCGGCGAGATGGCCGGCGACCCCGCCGCGGTGCTGCTGTTGCTCGGTATGGGCATCGACAGTCTGAGCATGAGCACGGCCAGTTTGCTGCGCATCAAATGGGTAATCCGCAGTTTCACGCAGGAACTGGCCCGCACGCTGCTCGATCAGGCGCTGGAGATGGAAGATCCCGGTGCGATCCGGGCACTGCTGAATGCCGCGTTGG
>JBGPWJ010000089.1:0-9734 GCA_041492115.1 Gammaproteobacteria bacterium | reverse complement strand
CCCGCGCCCGTGCCAATACCGCCGCCGCCTGCAGCAGATTGGTTACGCCGCACAGATTCAGGCAGGGCAGGGCGCAGTCCTCGGCCACGCCCGCGGCGCGTTCGCGGTCATTGGGGCCGCCTAAGAGAATCACTCCATCGAAAGAGTTTTTTGCAAGCATCACCAGTGCACGGAACCGCTCCGCCGCCCAGATCTTCGGTGGCCAGTTGGCGCCGGGGCCGAGCGCCAACCAGCGTTGGCCTGGCAATGCCGCGAGTTGTGTTGCGGCATAGCCGCGCAGTGCGTCGTTGAGCCAGATCCGCGTCGGGGGAATCGCGCCGCCCAGTGTCGCGATCACGCCCATGTGATCTTGTACGGCATGCGGACCCTGCGGCCGCGCCCCCCACTTGGTATAACGCCGCCTTGCGCGCAGTAGATACGCGAGGCCATCGGTACGCAGATCGACGATCACCTCATATCGAGTGCGGCGCAGCGCGCGTACCAGCCGCAGCAGGCCGCGCCAGCCGGCGCGCTTCTGCTTGAGCAGAATGGCGCCACGGTAAGGGCAATGTTCAAGCACCTCCCGGGCGCGGGCATCGGTGAGGATGTCGATCACGGCCTCCGGGTAGCATTGATGCAGGCGCTCCAGCGCCGGTGTGGTCAGCACCACATCGCCGATGTTGCTGAGCGTGATGAACAGAACGCGTTGCAACTTTAATAGTCCCTGCTAGGCGCCGGGTAGGAAGAAATAGTTGTTTGGTGTATCAATTGATTGCACGGGCTGCAGTGTGGTGCGATCCCATATGAAGGCGCGGTAACCGAGATTGGTCATGAATGCGTAAAGCTGGCTGGTGCTGTGATGATGTCGATCCAGGTAGTTCTGATTTACCTCGGCCATAATCTTCGGATGTAAGCGTTGCAGGGCCTTGGCCCCGCCCTGAAAAACGGCCAGTTCCGCGCCTTCAACATCGCACTTGATGAAGTCGAGATGTTGTATGCCATGCTGCTCTGTGAAATCGTCCAGCGTGAGCGTGGCTACCGTTTCATTGACGCTGGGGCGACGCGGGTCAAGCTCAAGGTGGGCCAATGCAACACCATAACCCCCGTGTGCCTTGATGGGAGTGTACAAGGTGGCGTTGCCTGACTGACTTGCCAATGCGGTACGCATGAAGGTGACATTCCTGAGTCTGAGCAGGCGACAAGTCCGCTGTAGGCCCTGCATCGTTATGGCCGCCGGCTCAAATGCGTAGACATGCCCTTGCGGACCCACCAGCCGTGACAGCACGCGCGTGTACGTCCCGTAGTTGGCGCCGATGTCGAAAACGACATCGCCTGGTTTGATGATCCGAGGCAGGGCCGATATCTCGGGTTCAAATTTCGGGCGCAGGATGATTTTAAGAGAACGCAGTGTCTGTGACGCTCGCCGGTATCTTGGCTCTCCCAGCAGGGTTCTGCTCAATTTTCTCAGCATCAGTGCTCCAATGTGGGGTCGTCAACGAGCATTATGACTCAAGGTTCTCACGCCATGACAGTCCAAGGCAGGGTATTTTACGCACATTGACTCTGAAATAAGTCATGTCGTGACAGGATGTGCAGTGCTGTTCCAGGTTTGTGGCGATGCGGATACAGCAATTTCTGTTTCCATACGGGCTGGCATCCAGGAAGCCGCTACAGTGCAATTGCAATGCAGGCGCTGTGGTATGATTCCAGGCCAGTTTTCTGACTAATCCGAGCGCATGGCTATTCAGATACCCAACTTCGAATCCGCCCGCGTCCTGGTGGCCGGCGACGTGATGTTGGACCGCTACTGGTCCGGCCCGGTGTCGCGCATATCGCCCGAAGCGCCGGTGCCGGTGGTGCGGATCACGGAGACCGAGGAGCGGCCCGGCGGCGCCGGCAATGTCGCGCTGAATATCGCCGCGTTGGGCGCGCAAGCCACGGTGCTCGGGATCGTCGGCAACGACGCCCCCGGCGAGGTCTTGCAACAGCGCCTCAGCGCCGCGGGCGTTACTTGTTTGTTCGAACGCCAGGCCGATCGACCCACGGTCACCAAACTGCGCGTGCTGTCGCGCCATCAACAACTCATCCGTCTCGATTTCGAGGTCGACTTTGCCGGCTTTGAAACCGCGCAACTGCGCGCCAATTTTGCGACGTCGCTGGTCCAGACCGGCGCCGTCGTGCTGTCCGATTACGGCAAAGGCACGCTGCACAACGCGCGCGAGCTGATCGACATGGCGCGGGCCGCCGGCAAGCCGGTGCTGGTCGATCCGAAGAGCCGCGACTTCAGTATTTACCGCGGCGCCACGCTGATCACGCCGAACCTCGGAGAGTTCGAGACCGTGGTCGGGCCGTGCCGCGACGAGCGCGAACTGGTCGAGAAGGGCCGCGTTCTGCTGCGCCAGCAGGAACTGGGTGCGCTGCTGATCACGCGCGGTGAACACGGCATGACCCTGCTGCGCGAAGGCTGCGCGGAACTGCATCTGCCGGCCCAGGCGCGCGAGGTCTACGACGTCACCGGTGCCGGCGACACGGTGATTGCGACACTGGCGGCCGTGCTGGCGGCCGGTCATTCGCTGGAAGATGCCACTGCACTCGCCAATCATGCCGCCGGCATCGTGGTCGGCAAGCTCGGTGCCGCGACAGTGAGCGTGCCGGAACTGCGCCTTGCTGTGCAGGGTGAGGTCCACACCGGACGCGGCGAACTCAGCGAGGACCAGTTGCTGATCGCCGTGCAGACGGCGCGCGCGGGCGGCGAGCGCATCGTCATGACCAACGGCTGCTTCGATATCCTGCACGCCGGACATGTCGCTTATCTGGAACAGGCACGTCGGCTCGGCGATCGGTTGATCATCGCCGTCAATGATGATGCCTCGGTCGCGCGACTCAAGGGCGCGGGTCGGCCGGTGAACACGCTGGCGCGGCGCATGGCGGTACTTGCGGGGCTCTCCGCCGTGGACTGGGTGGTGCCGTTTTCAGAAGATACGCCGGAGCGCCTGATCTGCGCCGTGCTGCCAGATCTTTTGGTGAAAGGAGGCGATTACCGTCCCGAGCAGATTGCCGGTTACGAGTGCGTGACCGGTAACGGTGGCAAGGTGGTGGTGGTGAATTATGAGGACGGTTGCTCGACCAGTGAGGTAATCGAACGCATCCGCAATTTGGAAACCTAACGGTACTTCCTGCATTCAATTGGAGTTGCAATGATCATCATCACCGGCGGCGCCGGCTTCATCGGCAGTAACCTGATTCAGGCCCTCAACGCGCGCGGCCGCAGCGATGTGCTGGTGGTCGACAATCTCAGCAACGGTGTCAAGTTCAAGAACCTGGCCGATGCCGAGATCGGCGATTATCAGGACAAGGAAGACTTCCTGGCCTGGGTGTCGGCGGGCCACGAGGCCGATGAACCCATTGACGCCATCGTGCATCTCGGTGCCTGCTCGTCCACCACCGAGTGGGACGGGCGCTACATGATGCGCAACAACTACGAATACTCCAAGACGCTGCTGGATTACTGCCTGGAACGGCGCATCCCTTTCATCTACGCGTCTTCGGCCTCGGTGTACGGTGCCGGTCGTGTGTTCAAGGAACAGCGCTCGCACGAGGCGCCGCTCAATGTCTACGGCTATTCCAAGTTTCTCTTCGATCAGTACGTACGCCGGCTGCTGCCCAGGACGCAAAGCCAGATTGTCGGACTGCGTTATTTCAACGTCTACGGACCGCGCGAACAGCATAAGGGCACGATGGCGAGCGTCGCCTTCCACCTCAGCAATCAACTGCTCGCCGAAGGCCACGTCAAACTGTTCGAAGGCTGCGACGGTTACGGCAACGGCGAACAGCGCCGCGACTTCGTGTACGTCGGTGACACCAGCACTGTGAAGTTGTGGCTGCTCGATCATCCCGATGTCTCGGGCATCTTCAATCTGGGCACCGGCCACAGCCAGAGCTTCAACGACGTCGCACAGGCCGTCCTCAAATTCCACGGCCGTGGCACGCTCGACTACATCCCCTTCCCCGACCACCTGCGCGGCCGTTATCAGAGTTTCACCGAGGCCGATATCGGCGCGCTGCGCGCCGCGGGTTACAGCGAGCCCTTCAAGACCGTGGAGCAGGGCGTGCACGAGTACCTGTCGTGGTTACAATCCCACGCAGGCCAACAGTAACGGACCACGGTCCGCTCTTGCGCCTTTTCTATACCGCTCTGCTGTACCTCCTCACGCCCTTCGTGCTGCTGCGTCTCGCTTGGCGCGGCCTGCGCACACCGGCCTACTGGCAGCGCTGGGGCGAGCGCTTCGGTTGCTACGACGGCTTGGATCTGCATGCGGCGATCTGGATACATGCGGTGTCGGTCGGCGAGGTGGTGGCGGCGGAGCCTCTGGTGCGTGCTTTGCGCCTTGCGCAGCCGCACGCGCCGTTACTGATCACCACCATGACGCCGACCGGCAGCGAGCAGGTGCAGCGCTTGTTCCATGGCGAAGTACAGCATGTGTATGTGCCTTATGACCTGCCTATCGCGGTGCGTCATTTTCTGGAGCGTGCCCGGCCGCGGCTGGCGCTGATCATGGAAACGGAACTGTGGCCGAATCTGTTTCACGGTTGTCGGACGCGCGGCATTCCGGTGATTGTCGCCAATGCGCGTTTGTCGGATCGCTCGGCTGTCGGCTATGCGCGTTTTGCGCGCTTGACCCGTGCAACTTTGCGCGATGTCAGCGTGATCGCCGCGCAGAGTGCGGCGGATGCTGAACGCTTTCAGCAGCTGTTGGGGTTTGCAGTGAAGATTCCCTTAGTTGAAATCACCGGCAGTATCAAATTCGACATGCGCCTGCCGGCCAGTTTGCGCGAACAGGCCGAGGTGCTGCGCCGTGATCTCGGCGTTGAACGCCCGGTGTGGATCGCGGCGAGCACGCATGAGGGCGAGGAGGAACTGGTGCTGGACGCATTCGCGCAGGTGCGTGTGCAACTGGCCAATGCCTTGCTGCTGCTGGTGCCGCGGCATCCGGAACGCTTCGCGCGCGTCGCGGTGTTGTGCGAGAAGCGCGGTCTGCCCCTGGTGCTGCGCAGTTCGCACTTGCCCTGTCTGCCGGACACGGCGGTGTTTCTCGGCGACAGCATGGGCGAGTTGCCGCTGTTCTATGCGGCCGCCGATCTCGCCTTCATCGGCGGCAGTCTGGTGTCGACCGGCGGTCACAATCCGCTGGAAGCGGCGGCGCTCGGCGTGCCTCTCCTGTTCGGTCCGCAGATGTTCAATTTCGCCGAGATCAGCCAACTGCTGCTGCGGGAAAATGCCGCGCTGCAGGTACGCGATACGCAGGCGCTGGCCGACAGCGTCGTTCTGCTGCTGCGCGATACGGAGCGACGTCATGCCCTGGGCGAAAACGGCCGCCGGGTGGTGGAAGCGAACCGCGGCGCGCTGGAACGTCTGATGAAAATTGTCACGGCTTATCTGGGCGATACAGCGTGAACATTTTCCGATCCGGCATGCCGGGGATCCAATGGCCAGCGTTTCTGCAAAACGCCGATGCACAGCTACTGGCCATGCAGTTTCAGTTTGAACAGTCGCAGTGGTGGTCGCCGGAGATGCTGCTGGCGCAGCAGTTGACGCAATTGCGTTCGTTGCTGAGCCATGCCGCCGCGACGGTGCCGTATTACCGTGAACAGTTCACCGCCGCCGCTGTGCTGCCGGATTCGATCGACAGTGCCGAGACGTTCCGGCGCGTGCCGATCCTGACCCGCGCCGCGATTCAGGAGGCCGGGATGGCGTTGCGCAGCAGTGCGGTGCCGAGTGGCCACGGCGAACTCAACGAGGTGCGGACCTCGGGTTCCACCGGCCAGCCCATCCGCACGGTTGGTACCGAGGTGACACGTTTTTTCTGGCGCGCCTTCACGCTGCGCGAACATCTCTGGCAGCAACGCGACCTCGGCGCCAAGCTGGCGGCGATCCGCACTGAAGGCAATGAACTCGGTCCCGAAGGCCGCAGTTATCAAGGCTGGGGTCCAAGCGCCGACGGTTGTTACCATACCGGTCCCAGTGCCGTGCTGGGTCTGCGCTACCCGGTGGATGTTCAGGCACATTGGCTGCTGCAACAGCAACCGGATTATCTGCTGACGCATCCCACCAACCTGCGCGCGCTGGCGCGTTATTCTCAGGAACAGGGTCTGCGTCTGCCGCGGCTGCGTCAGGTGTGCAGCTTTGGTGAAACGCTGTCAGAGGAGGTGCGGCAGATCTGCACTGAAGTCTGGGGCGTGCCGGTCGCGGATGTCTACAGTTCGCAGGAGATCGGCTATATCGCACTGCAATGTCCGCAGCACGCGCACTATCATGTGCAGGGCGAGGGCGTCTATGTCGAAGTGCTGGATGCGCAGGACCGGCCCTGTGTGCCGGGCGAGATCGGCCGCGTGGTGATCAGCACGCTGCATAATTTCGCCGCGCCCCTGATCCGTTACGCGCTCGGCGATTACGCCGAGGTTGGTGCGCCCTGCGATTGCGGCCGCGGCCTGCCGGTGCTGACGCGCATCCTCGGCCGGGAACGCAATATGCTGACGCTGCCCGATGGTGGGCAGTTGTGGCCGAGCTTCCCGACCAAGTACTGGGACGAGATCGCGCCAATTCGTCAGCTGCAACTGGTGCAGCAGGATCTGCACACGCTGGAGGCGCGGGTCGTGACGGATGCGCCATTCAATGCGGAACAAGAGGCGCGGCTGCGCGACTATTTCCAGACCCGTTTCGGTTATCCCTTCAACATTACCATCACCTGCCTGGATGCGTTCGAACGCGCGTCCAATAGCAAGTTCGAGGAGTTCATCTCCAAGGTATCGATACCGTCCGTGCACGGCTAGGCGTGTGTTATCGCGGGCCCCGCAGTTACCCGCCGTTGGCAGGCAAGCGGGTCAGCAAATAGCCCAGCGTCAGGTTATCGAACAGTGCCGAGCCAGTGCTAATGAATGCACGGGTCCGTGTAGGTGCCGCGGGTGGTCTGCGCAACACGTCGATCATATCGGTGAGGTCCGCCGTGCACACCAGGCCCGCGGCAAGCCAAGCGTGCAAGTCGCCGTAACGCTGTGAGTCCATCGTGTCCACAAACAGGTCAGCGTGCTGTGCCCAGTGCGCATCGAGTTCATGCTGTGTGTCGCTGTCGGCGCCGAGGCTGATGACCAGCGCGGCGGCGAAATCCTCCGGGCCATAAAGTGGTGTGGTGCTGGTGGTGGCCAGGATCAACACGTCGGTGTCAGACAGTGTAGTGCGCGCCTGCGCCTGAAAATTCACTCCAGGGCAGTGTCGCGCGAGGTGTTGCGCGCAGTGTGATGCACGTTGCGGACTGCGGTCGGATAAAATGATGTCTTCGACGCCGGGCACCTGTGCGGCGTACAGCGCCGCGTAATAGCCGACACGGCCGGCGCCGAGCACCGTAACGCGGCGCCGCTGCACGGCCAGCTGGTCCAATGCCAGGGCCGCGCAGGCGCCAGTACGCGCCGAGGACAGCAGGCAGGACTCGACGATGTGGCTGACGAAATTTTCTGCCGGGTGCAGCACGAAGGCTTTGCCGACCGTGATCTGATCGGGGATCAGCGTCTGCTGCAGATTGGTGCCGACCAGTTTGACGGTCTTGCGCACTAGGTCACCGTGGCGCAGTACACAGGGCATGACGCGGAAGTCACCGGTGTCATCAGGGTCGGTGAACAACTGTTTGGGCGGCAGTTCGAGCGTGGCCGCGCCGTTGGCGATGGCGTGCAGTTCAGTGTGAAGGTAATCCAGATAACCACGCGGCTCGGCGACCAGTAGTGCATGCACGCGGCGTTCATCCAGATACTGGTAAGGCTCAGCGCTGACCCGCAGAAGAGTAGCGGGGAAGTCACTCAAGGGACTGTCGTCGACGGCGTGCTTGCAATCCAGTTCGTACACGGCCGCTACTCTCCAGGAGGTGTGTTGTAATTCTGTTATGGGTATCTGATCCGTGGGTGTGATTATGTAGCCTGGAGTTCAGCGCAGCAAGGCAGCAGCTTGCAGCAACAGCGTGGTATTGCGCAGCACGCGCGTGTGAGTGGCGGAGCGGAGTGCGGCAGAGGAATGAATCAGCGGATCCGCTGGCTATTTGCCGGGTGTCGCCGGCTCCTCGGCCAGATAGCCGTTGATCAACTTCAGATCCTTGGGCGACAGTGTGCCGGCGGCCTGTTTCAGACGCAGGATGTTTAGCAGGTAATCGTAACGCGCGCGGGCGTAGTCGCGCTTGGCGCGGAACAAATTGCTCTGCGCGTCGAGCACTTCGACCATGGTGCGCGTGCCGACTTCGTTGCCGGCCTCGGCAGCTTCCAGTGCGGTCTGGTTGGAAGTGACGGCCTGCTTGAGCGCGTTGACGGTGCTTATGCTGGCAGTGACGCCGCGGAAGGCGTCGCGGCTCTGCCTTTCTGTGGCGCGGCGGATCTGTTCAAGTTGTTCGCGGCTCTGCTCCTGCAATTGCACGGCCTCGCGCGTCCGGGAACTGACCAGTCCGCCGGAAAACAGCGGCACGTTGAGTTGCAGTGTCACGGCGCTGCTGGTGTCGTCACGCCCGCCCAGCGTCCCGCCGCCGATGCTCTGGAAGTTATGGCTGCCGACCAGATCCAGGCTTGGCAGATGGCCGGCACGCCGCCGGCTGATCTCTTCCTGTGCGATCTTCAGTGCATTTTGCGCGGCGCTGAGTTGCAGATTCTGCGCGAGTGCGGTCTTGACCCATTGCTCCATGTTATTGGGCTCGGGCGCTACCAGCGGCAGGGTTTGACCCAGCCCGAGCAGAGTGTCGTGTTGTACGCCGGTGAGTTCGCGCACGGCCTCATCCTGCGAAGCGAGCTGATTGTCGGCGGCGATGGCCTGTGCCGTGGTCAGGTCGTAGCGCGCCTGCGCCTCCTGCACATCGGTGATGGCAATCAGGCCGACGTCGAAACGCTGCTTGGCCTGTTCCAACTGGCGCGCGATCGCATCGCGTTCGGCATGGGCGAAGGATTGGCTGTCGCGCGCCGCCAGGGCATCGAAATAGAGCGTGGCGCTGCGCACGATCAGGTCCTGTTCCGCGGCGCCGTAGCTCGCGTCGGCCTGGGCGATACGGCTGTCGGCCTGGCGCAGTTGCACGTAGTAATCGTGATGGTAGACGGCTTGCATCAGGTTCAAAGCATAGCCGTGGGTGTTGTAGTTGAAGGTGTTGTCTTGGAAGAGAGAGCTGGTCGCTGCGTTGGAGATCGTTTCGCGGTTGCGGCTGGCGCTGCCGCTGGCCGAGACCTGCGGCAAGAACTGCGCCAGGCTCTGCGGCCGGGCCTCGAGCGCGGCGCGGTGCGCGGCGGCGGCGGCGAGTATCTGCGGGTCGCCTTGTGCGGCTTGGCCGTAGATGTCGAGCAGGTTGTCGCCATGGGCGAGCGAACTCGCGCTGAGCATGGTCAGGACCAGCAGGCGGCGTGCTATGTGGCGCGGAGCGATCATCTCTGAGAATCCCTCAACTCAATTCGATTAGACTCGTAATTCTCTCGCCTGATGGACAACATTGTTTCTGTCGCCGCTGACTTTTCACTGCGCGATGACGAGCGCAGGGTGACGCGGCACAGTATAGCTGTGATTGGAGCGGGTCTGAGAGCCGCCCCTACGCGGCGGCGGTGCCATCCACCACCCTAATATACCGGCATGCGCGGGTCCACGTCGCGCGCCCAGGCGGCGACGCCGCCGCTCAGGTTCACAACATTGCCAAAGCCCTCGCGTTCCAGGTAACTCGCCACCGAGCGGCTGCGGATGCCATGAT
>JBGPWJ010000278.1:0-3110 GCA_041492115.1 Gammaproteobacteria bacterium | reverse complement strand
GATAGACGCCGCGATACAGCGTCACTTTGCGGCGCGTCTCAACGTGACGCGTCAGCGCGTAGATCGGAATGCCGGAGCTGATGCGCGACATCCACAACGGCGTCGAACCCGACTCGGTCAATGCGGCGATGGCCTTCACACCGAGGTGATTGGCCGTGTACATGGCAGCCATGGCGACGGCTTCATCGCTGCGCCTGAAGACCGTATTGATGCGGTGATCGGACACCATCGCGACGCGTTGTTTCTCGGCGCCCATGCAGATGCGCGCCATGGCGGCGACGACCTTGGCCGGGTATTTGCCAGTGGCGGTCTCGGCCGACAACATCACGGCGTCGGTGCCGTCGAGCACGGCGTTGGCAACGTCGAACACTTCGGCACGGGTCGGGATCTGGCTGGTCACCATGGACTGCATCATCTGCGTCGCGGTGATCACGATACGGTCCATGGAACGCGCGATCTTGATCAAGTGCTTCTGCACGCCGGGTAATTCGGCATCGCCGATTTCCACGCCCAGGTCGCCGCGCGCGATCATGATGACATCGGAGGCGGCGGTGATCTCCTCGATGGCTTCGACCGCTTCGGCGCGTTCAATCTTGGCAACGATGCCGCCATGGCCACCGGCGGCGCGCAGCAATTCGCGCGCCTCGTTGACGTCGGCGGCGGTGCGCGGAAAAGATACGGCGAGATAATCCGCCTTGATCTCGGCGGCCAGCCTGATGTCGGCGCGGTCCTTGTCAGTCAAGGCGCCCGCGGACAGCCCACCGCCCTGACGGTTGATGCCCTTGTTGTTGGACAATTCGCCGCCGACCTTCACCTGGCAGCGGATCTCCTGATCTTTGACCTCTTCCACCCACAACACCAGGTTGCCGTCATCCAGCAACAGGTTGTCGCCGCGCTTCACATCGCGGCACAGATCCTTGTAAGTGGTGCCGACGCGATTCTTGGTGCCGTCCTTGGCGCCGAGTGCGGCGTCGATGATGAACTGCTCGCCTTCGACAAGATTCACCGGACCGTCACGAAACGATTCCGTGCGGATCTTGGGGCCTTGCAGATCGCCCAGCACGCCGACTTGACGGCCGTGCGCGCGGGCCCGGTTGCGCACCGTCTCGACCCGCAACTTGTGTTCTTCAGGTGAGCCGTGCGAGAAGTTGACCCGCACAACGTCAACGCCCGCCTCAATGACCTCATCCAACACTTTGGGATCATCGGTGGCAGGTCCGATGGTGGCGACGATCTTGGTACGTCTTAGCATGTAGCCCTTTAACAAAGTCGGTTGGTTTGAGCGCAGCGCAACCTACGTGATTACTTCTTGGCCCGCTCTTCCAGTATCGCCACTGCCGGCAAGGTCTTGCCTTCCAGGAATTCCAGGAAGGCACCGCCGGCGGTGGAGATGTAAGACACCTTGTCATAGATGTCGTACTTCTGGATCGCGGCGATGGTGTCGCCGCCGCCCGCCAGCGTAAACGCAGACGTCTTGGCGATGGCATCGGCGATGGCCCGGGTGCCTGCGCCGAACTGATCGAATTCGAATACGCCGACCGGACCGTTCCACACCACAGTGCCGGCCTTCATGATGATGTCGACGATTTCCTGCGCGCTCTTCGGACCGATGTCGAAGATCATCTCGTCGTCAGTGACTGCGCCGGCGTCTTTCAGCACTGCCGGTTCAGCGGCGTCGAACTTCTTGCCAACCACGACGTCGACGGCAATCGGGATGATCGCGCCACGCTTCTTCATCTTCTCGATGAGCGCCTGCGCGGTCGGGACCAAGTCAGCTTCGCACAGCGACTTGCCGACGTTCTTGCCGGTCGCTTTCAGGAAGGTGTTGGCGATACCGCCGCCGACCACCATCTGATCGACCTTCTCGGACAGCGATTCCAGCACAGTCAGCTTAGTGGATACTTTCGAACCGCCGACGATGGCAACCATCGGGCGCTTCGGACTGAGCAGCGCCTTGGTGAGCGCGTCCAGTTCCTCGGTGAGCAGGATGCCGGCGCAGGCGATCGGCGCGTACTTCGCCACACCATGCGTCGAGGCCTGGGCGCGATGCGCGGTGCCGAAGGCGTCCATCACGAACACGTCGCACAGCGCGGCGTATTTCTTCGCGGTCTCGTCGACGTTTTTCTTCTCGCCCTTGTTGATGCGGCAGTTCTCCAGCACCACCAATTCACCCGCAGCGACATCGAAGCCGCCATCGACCCAGTCCTTGATCAGACGCACCGGCCTGCCCAGACGACCAGCGATGTTGTCGGCAACCGGCTGCAGGGAATTCTCTGTGGACCACTCACCTTCTGTCGGACGGCCCAGGTGCGAGGTCACCATCACCTTGGCGCCCTGCTTGATGCAATGATTGATCGTCGCCATGGAGGCGGTGATGCGTGCATCGGACGTGACCTTGCCGTCCTTCACAGGCACGTTCAGGTCGGCACGAATCAGGACACGTTTGCCTTTCAGATCGAGATCGGTCAACTTGATAACGGACATTCTTCAAACCCCTAAAAAATCTTGAACTGCCAAGGACGCCAAGAAAACTAATTTTTGAATCCTTGGCGTCCTTGGCGGTTAAACGCTCTTACTTGGCCACGTGCTGCACGAAGCGCAGCATGTTGCAGGTGTAGCCATACTCGTTGTCGTACCAGGCCACGACCTTGACGAAGGTGCTGTCCAGCGCGATGCCGGCTTCGGCGTCGAAGATGGACGGCATGCTCTGGCCACGGAAGTCGGTGGAAACAACCTTCTCGTCGGTGTAGCCCAGCACGCCTTTCAGCGCGCCTTCGGAGGCGGCCTTCATGGCTTTGCAGATGTCGTCGTAGGAGGCTTCTTTGTTCAGCTCGACGGTCAGGTCAACCACGGACACGTCGGAGGTCGGCACGCGGAAGGCCATACCGGTGAGCTTCTTGTTCAACTCGGGCAGCACCACACCCACGGCCTTGGCCGCACCGGTGGAGGACGGAATGATGTTCTCCAGGATACCGCGGCCGCCGCGCCAGTCTTTGCTGGACGGGCCGTCAACGGTTTTCTGGGTGGCGGTGGCGGCGTGCACGGTGGTCATCAAGCCGCGCTTGATGCCGAAGTTATCGTTCAACACTTTGGCAACCGGGGCCAGGCAG
>JBGPWJ010000005.1:0-25764 GCA_041492115.1 Gammaproteobacteria bacterium | reverse complement strand
TCGCGCCGACGCAATGCAGCTCGCCGCGCGCCAGCGCGGGCTTGAGCATGTTGCCGGCATCCATGGAACCTTCGGCCTTGCCGGCGCCGACCATGGTGTGCAATTCGTCGATGAACAGGATGATCTGACCTTCCTGCTTGGAAAGATCGTTGAGCACGGCCTTGAGGCGTTCCTCGAATTCACCGCGGAACTTCGCGCCGGCGATCAGCGCGCCCATGTCCAGCGACAGCAGGCGTTTGCCCTTGAGTCCCTCGGGCACCTCGCCGTTGATGATGCGCTGCGCCAGACCTTCGACGATGGCGGTCTTGCCGACGCCCGGTTCGCCGATCAGCACCGGATTATTCTTGGTGCGGCGCTGCAAGACTTGTATGGTACGGCGGATCTCGTCGTCGCGGCCGATCACCGGGTCGAGCTTGCCCTGCTCGGCGCGCTCGGTCAGATCGATGGTGTACTTCTCCAGCGCTTGGCGCTGCTCTTCGGCATTCGGGTCATCGATCTTCTGGCCGCCGCGCATCTCGTCGATGGCCTTCTCGAGCATGCCCTTGCTGGTGCCGTTCTTGCGCAGCAGCTCACCGAGCGCGCCCTTGTCCTCCAGGGCCGCGAGCACGAACAGTTCGCTGGAGATGTACTGATCCTTGCGCTGCTGGGCGAGTTTGTCAGTGACATTGAAGACGCGGTTAAGATCATTGGAGATGTGCACCTCGCCTTGCGCGCCCTCGACTTTGGGCAGCCGGTCCAAGGTCTCGCCGAGTTGCGAACGCAATTTGTTCACGTTCACATCGGCCTGCGTCAGCAGGTGGCGTACCGTACCGCCCTGCTGATCGAGCAGCGCGACCATGACGTGCTGCGGCTCGATGAACTGGTGATCGCGGCCGATGGCGAGCGACTGCGCGTCGGCCAAGGCCTGCTGAAATTTACTGGTCAGTTTGTCCATACGCATAAGTGCGGACTCCGCTCAATCTGATGAATGTAGGGTACACCCTACAGGTACAACTACTTAGTGGGGTAGTGCCTGGGTAATTTCAAGGTTTGCCAGGCGGCAGATAGGTCTTGCGGCGGAACAGGTCGTTGCGCCGGCTCACCAGGCGGTCCAGGAACAGCAGGCCGTCGAGGTGGTCGATCTCGTGCTGTACGGCGCGCGCCTCGTAGCCCTCCATATTGTAGCTGTGCTCGGCGCCCTCGGCGTCGCGTGCCGCGAGCGTGATGCGCTCGGCGCGGATCACATTGCCGGTGTAATCGGGCACTGACATACAGCCTTCGCGTCCTACCACGTAGCCGTCCCATGCAGTGATCTCGGGATTGATCAGGATCAGCCGACCGTGTTGTTTGATCTTGGGCTTGCTGGAGACATCGACGATCACGATGCGCTCAAACCGACCCACCTGCGGCGCGGCGATACCCACGCCACCCGGTCCGGCACGCATGGTTTCCTCCAGATCGGCGACGAAGCAACGCAGCGCGGCATCGAAGCGTTCAACCGGAGCCGCGACCTGCTTCAGGCGCGGATCGGGGTAGGTGAGGATTGCAAGAATGGCCATGATTGCGCGTGATAGAAATTCTTCTATCCAATCATGGTATCGATTGCCTGGATGTTGGCCTCGATGCCCTTGCCCGTAACCGCCGCCAGCGCCGAGCGCAGCGCCTCAACACCTTCGCGCGCCACACCTTCGATGTGCAGGATGTAGATGGGCTTGTCGGGACTGCCAGCGACATCGGATTCCAGGTCGAGGATGTTGAGCCCCGCTTCGGCGAGCGCGCCGGTGACCTGCGCGACGATACCGGCGCGGTCGGCACCGTGCACGGTGATGCGCACATCGGGCTCGATGTGTTTGTGCAGGTGGCCTTCAATGCGATCCACATGCAGGTGCAGATCGAGCGATTCCGCCACCGGTTCGACCAGTTCCGTGACCGTCTTTATCGTGCCGTTGTGCTGCACCATCAGCATGATGGTGAAATTGCCGCCGAGGCGCATCATCGAGGCCTCACCGAGATTGCAGCCGCCTTCGAACAGCGCATGCGTGAGTCGCGCCACAATGCCGGGTCGATCCTGCCCGACCAGGGTGAGCATGTACCAGTGACTCATGCGGACCTCCCTTGCTTGCTGTTCCGAGAGAGAAAACTAGACGTTGCCCAGAAAAATATGCGTGACGTAGATCAAGGTCACACCCAGGCTGATCAGTACCACCTGCTTGCCGGTATCGGCGATCTCCGGCCGTTTGTGCAGGCCCGGAATCAGATCCGCCACTGCGATATACAAGAAGCTCGACGCCGCCACGGCCAGGATGTAGGGCAGCGCCTGCTGCATGCCGCTCAGGCTGTAATAGGCCAGCACGCCGCCGACCACCGTGGTCATTGTCGAGAGCATGTTGAAGAACAGCGCGCGGCCGCGCGAAAAGCCGCTGTGCAGCAGGATGGCGAAGTCGCCGACTTCCTGCGGGATCTCATGCGCCGCGACTGCGAGCGCGGTGACCACGCCCAGATGCACATCGGTGAGAAACGCCGCCGCGATCAGCACGCCATCGACGCAGTTGTGGATGGCGTCGCCGATGATGATCAGTGTGCCGGCCGGCGCGTGATGCTGATGACCGTGCGGTTCCGGATCATGCGCCTCGCAGTGTTCGGTATGACAATGCCGCCACAGCACCATTTTCTCCAACAGGAAAAAACCGAGCAGACCGAGCAGCAGTGTCAGACTAACCCGATGCGCGCCTTCGGGTCCCGCGCCTTCCAATGCATGCGGCAGCAAGCCCAGCAACGCCGCACCCAGCATGGCACCGATGGCGAAGGAGACAAAATGAGGCAGCAGTCTGGCACGTGCAGTTTCACTCAACAGCAGGAATGTCGCCGCCGCCAGCACGCTCAGCACACCGCCGAACAGGCAGAACAGAATGATCCAGGCGAGCAGACTCATGATGAGGGTGGATTCGATGTGGTGGTTTAGTTAGGCATCATACCTTAACGACCTGCTGATTCGCTCCCTCTCCCTGAGGGAGAGGGAGCCTATCTACTGAGAGTCGCAATTTATCCTGCTCCTATACCGGCGGTGTTTCCAGCCAGATCAGACTCGCCATACGCCCGGTGCTGCCGTCGCGGCGGTAGGAAAAGAAACGCGTCGCATCGGTGTAGGTACAGCAGTTGCCGCCGTAGACTGCTCTCACAGCGCGTGCGGCCAGACGCTGGCGTGCCAGCATGTACAGATCCGCGTACCAGTGACCCGCGCGCGCGGGCTGGAACGCCGCAGCCGCCGCGGCATCGTGCGCGACAAATTCCGCGCGCACTTCGTCGCCCACTTCAAAAGCCTGCGGGCCGATCGCCGGACCCAGCCATGCCATGAGCTCGCTTCCCGACACCGCGAAACCCTCCAGCGTGCGCTCAATCACACCGTTGGCCAGCCCGCGCCAACCAGCATGCACCGCCGCCACGCGCGTGCCGGCGCGGTCACACAGCAGCAACGGCAGGCAATCCGCGGTCAGCACAGCGCACACCACACCGGGCTGATCGGTATAAGCGGCATCGGCCTGACAGGGCCGCGGCTGCGCAGCGGCATCCACAACACAGTGGCCATGCACCTGCTGTAACCAGCGTGGTTCAGCCGGTAGCTTCAGAACACTGCGCAGCCGCGCACGGTTCTCGATCACGGCGCTCGCCGCATCGCCGACATGATCGCCGAGGTTCAGGCTCGCATACGGCACCTGACTGACACCGCCGGCGCGCGTCGTGCACACGGCATGGACATGCGCGGGGGTCGGCCAGTCGGGCCAGAGAAAATTTTCGGTGTTGGCTTGAGAGGTTTTCACGCAGAGGCAGCTACCCGACATTACGCCGGCATATCTTCCCGCAACACTGCCAGCAGCGCCTGCATATCGGCCGGCAGCGGCGCTTCCCAGGCCATGTGTTCGCCGCTCAGCGGGTGCTCCAAGCCGAGGCGCGCGGCATGCAGGGCCTGACGTTTGAAATGCCGCAGGGCCTCGGCCAGCGCCGGACTGCAACCGGCCGGGATGCGCGCGCGACCGCCGTACACCGGATCGCCGATCACGGGATGATGAATATGCGCCATGTGCACACGGATCTGATGCGTGCGTCCGGTCTCCAGTTTGACCTGCACATGGGTGTGGGCGCGGAAGCGTTGCAGGACGCGATAATGGGTGATGGCCGGCTTGCCGGTGGCGCTGACCGCCATGCGCACGCGGTCGCGCGGATGCCGGGCCATGGCACCTTCCACAGTGCTGCCGCCGGTCATGACACCGGCCACCACGGCTTCATACTCGCGCTCGAACAGCCGCGCCTGCAATTGCTCGACCAACAGCTTGTGCGCAACCAAACTGCGCGCCACCACCAGCAGGCCGGTGGTGTCCTTGTCGATGCGATGCACCAGCCCGGCGCGCGGCACGCTGGCCAGTTCCGGCGCGTAATGCAGCAAGGCATTCAGCAAGGTGCCGTCGCGATTGCCCGCCGCCGGATGCACCACCAAGCCGGCGGGCTTGTTGACCACCAGCAGTGCGGCGTCTTCATAAACGATAGTCAGCGGAATGTCTTGCGCCTCGGTCGTGCCATCGGCGGCATCCGGCGTCATATCGATGCGCACCTGTTCGCCGCCGACCACCCGGTCGCGCGGTCGCGGTTGCTGCGCATCCACCCAGACCTGGCCGCCGCGTATCCATTGCTGCAATCGGCTGCGGGAATAGCCGGGGAACAATTCGGCCAGCGCCTGGTCGAGACGCAGTCCGGCCAGCTCGGCGGGGATCAGAGCGGTGAGTGGTGAAGCTATCATGGGTGCGACTTCTATCATTTAAAAGTTGTGGTGCTCCGTAGGGGCGGGTCTCAGACCCGCCCTGTGTGAGCTGGAGAGAGTGAGAGAGAGCGCCAGAACCTGGGCGGGTCAAGACCCGCCCCTACGTTACGTCAGTACCATTCCACTCAGATTCACCTCCTGCCAGTTTAGGGTATACTGCCGCACACGTCGAATGCGCACCTCACTCTCACGGAAAAGCCCGGAACCATGCGCCTGTTGAAATCGCTTAGCATCGCTCTTGCCCTGTTGTTCATCGCGGGTTGCTCCCTGCTCCCCGACAAGGTCGACGAAACCAAGGATTGGTCGGCGAGCAAGTTCTACTCCGAGGCCAAGACCGCACTCAACGACGGCAACTACGAAACCGCCATCAAGCACTTCGAGACCCTCGAAGCGCGCTATCCATTCGGGCCCTACGCGCAGCAGGCGGAATTGGAAGTCGCCTACGCCTATTACAAATACGACGAGGCCGATTCCGCCATCGCCGCCGCGGACCGTTTCATCAAGCTGCACCCGCGCCACCCCAATGTCGACTACGCCCATTATCTGAAGGGTCTGGTCAACTTCAACCGCGGCGCGAGCTTCGTCGATCGCGTCCTGCCGCAGGACCCGGCGCAGCGCGACCCATCGAATGCGCGCAAGTCCTTCGACGACTTCGATACGCTGGTGAAGAATTTCCCGAACAGCAAGTACACGCCCGATGCGCGCCAGCGCATGGTCTATTTGCGTAACAACCTGTCGCGTTACGAGGTGCATGTCGCAGACTATTACATGCGCCGCGGCGGTTACGTAGCGGCAATCAACCGCGCCAAATTCCTCATCGAACATTACCCCAACACCCCGGCCAACGCGGACGCCCTGGCGATCATGGCAACGGCGTACCGAGCCCTGGGCGAAACCAAGCTGGCCGAGGACACGGAGCGGGTGCTGAAACTGAATTTCCCGGCCCATCCGCTCGGCAAATGGACCACACAGGCCAATTGAAAAACCCGGGGTGCCGCTTGCTACGCGCACCCGACAGCATCTGAACCAACTGCGATCAGGCAACTCACATGTGGGATTTCTTCGCAACCGTCCGTCACCGCCACTCGGTGCGTAAATACCAGGCCGACATGCCGGTGGAACGCGAGAAGTTGCATGCCATTCTGGAGATGGCCTGCGCCGCCCCCTCGGCCGGTGACTTGCAGGCTTATCACATCGTAGTGGTCACCGCGCAGAGCGACCGCGATGCCTTGCGCGCCGCCGCTGAAAACCAAGCCTTCATCTCCGAAGCCCCCGTCTGCTTGGTGTTCTGCACCGATGCCGCACGCTCGGCGCAGCGCTTCGGCGCGCGCGGTGAGACCTTGTATGCGGTGCAGGATGCCTCCATCGCCGCCGCCTATGCGCAGCTCGCCATCGTCGCCGCCGGCATGGGTTCAACCTGGGTGGGCAATTTCGATGCGGCGCAGGTGCGCCGTTGCTTGAATATTCCAGAGACACTGACGCCCGTGGCACTGCTCAGTGCGGGCTATCCAGCGGAACTGCCCGAGGCGACCGGGCGGCGGCGGATTGATGAGGTGGTGACGTATCGTTAGGAAAGGGTAAAGGGGAAAGATAAAAGGGCAAAGTAACGGCCTTATTCTCTTTGCCCTTTTATCTTTCCCCTTTGCTCTTAACTATATCGCCGCGTGATCTTCTTCGCCGGTGCGGATGCGGATCACTTTCTCCACGCTGGTGATGAAAATCTTGCCGTCGCCGATCTTGCCGGTGCGCGCCGCCTTGGTGATGGCCTCGACGCAGCGCTCCACCTGATCAGCCATGATCACCAGTTCGATCTTCACCTTGGGCAGGAAATCCACCACGTACTCGGCGCCGCGGTACAGTTCCGTGTGTCCCTTCTGCCGACCAAAGCCTTTGACCTCGGTCGCCGTCATGCCGGTGATGCCGATTTCCGACAGTGCCTCGCGCACGTCGTCCAGTTTGAAGGGCTTGATGATGGCTTCGACTTTTTTCATGATGGTTGTCCCGGTGGCTGTGGGTGATACGTTACTAGCTGCGAGTGGGTGGGAGCAAGGGGTAAGGTGAAATTAGGGCTTAGTTTATCAACCTCAGGTGCAATTACCCTCACCCTGTCCCTCTCCCACGGGAGAGGGACCGCTCTTTGACAGCATCGTAAATTCATAAGTGTGATGTTCTCGAAGAAACATGCGTAAGTCCCCTCTCCCGTGGGAGAGGGACAGGGTGAGGGTAATCAGTCCCAAGAACCAGGTCTGTCAATCGCTCCCTACCTTCCCAGTAATCGGGTAACGTCGGTCGCGGCCGAAGGCGCGGCGCGTGATGCGCACGCCGGGCGGCGCCTGGCGGCGCTTGTACTCGTTGCGATCGACCATCGCGACCACGCGCCGCACGGTGGCCTCGTCGTAACCTTGAGCGATGATCTCCGCAATGCTGCGGTCCAGCTCCACATACTGCTCCAGTATCGGATCGAGCACCGGATACGGCGGCAGGCTGTCCTCGTCTTTCTGGTCGGCCGCCAACTCGGCGGAGGGAGGACGTTCCAGGACGCGGTGCGGAATCACCTGTCCGCGGGCATTGCGCCATTGTGCCAGGCGATACACCAGCAGCTTGGGCACATCCTTGATGGGCGCGAAGCCGCCGGCCATATCGCCGTACAGCGTGGCATAGCCCACCGACATCTCGCTCTTGTTGCCAGTGGTGAGCACCATGTGGCGCTTCTTGTTGGAAATCGCCATGAGAAGCACGCCGCGACAGCGCGCCTGGATATTCTCTTCGGTGGTATCCGCGGCACGCCCGGCGAATTCGTCCTTGAGCGCGGCGAGGAAAGCGTCGAACACCGGCTCGATCGGAATCACCCGGTAATCCACGCCCAGCGCCTTGGCCTCGGCGGCGGCGTCTTCCAGGCTCATGCCGGCGGTGTAGCGCGACGGCATCATGATTGCCTCGACGCGCTGCGGACCGAGCGCGTCGACGGCGATGGCCAGGGTCAGCGCCGAGTCGATGCCGCCCGACAGACCGATCACCGCGCCGTCGAAGCCGTTCTTATTGATGTAATCACGCACGCCCAGCACCAGCGCTTCATAAACGCTCTGGACCTCTGGCAAGGGCGCACACAGTTCTGCCGGCACCGGTTTGGGCGTCGCGTGCAGATCGATGTCCACGACATAGAGATCCGCGGCGAAGGCCGGCGCGCGCTGCGTCACCTGACCGCGCGCATCCATGACAAAGGACTCGCCATCGAACACCAGCTCATCCTGGCCGCCGACCAGATTGAGATAGACCACCGGCACACCGCACTCCTCGACACGCCGGCGCACCACCTCTTCGCGCTCGCGACCTTTGCCCGCGTGATAGGGCGAAGCGTTGATATTGATCAGCAGGCGCGCGCCGGCATCCGTCGCCTGACGCACGGGACCTGGCTGCCAGACATCTTCGCAGATCGTCACGCCGACCGGCACGCCCTGTACATTGACCACGCACGGCGCGTTACCGGGCACGAAGTAACGCTTCTCGTCGAAGACACTGTAGTTGGGCAAGTGTTGCTTGTGGTAGGTGGCGACGATCGCGCCATCGCGCAACACGGAAGCGGCGTTATAGATACCGCCCGGCGCCTGACGCGGATAGCCCAGCAGCACGTCGATGCCGTGCACGCGGCGGGTGACGTCGGTCAGCGCGCGCAATACCCGTGTGTGCAGCTCGGGCCGCAGCAGCAGATCTTCCGGCGGATAACCGGTAAGCGTCAGTTCGGGGAAGACCACCAGCTGCGCGCCCAGCACATCGCGAGCCCGGATGGCGCAGTCGATAACCTGCGTGGCATTGCCGGCGATGTCGCCGACCAGCAGATTGATCTGGGCGAGGGCGATGCGTAGTCCGGTGTCGTGAGTGCTGTTGTGTGGATTCTAACCTGAGACCTCTTCAACACGAAGATGCGATGACATATGAGCGGCCCACTGAATTGCCCCCTCGCCCCCGCGCAAGCGGGGGAGAGGGTTGGGGTGAGGGGGAACGTTGGCACTGGCTTGATTTGATTACCCTCACCCTGGCCCTCTCCCGAAGGGAGAGGGGACTCACCTTTTTTAGGCCGGTGCCAAATCTCTATTGCAACAATTCTCGCATCCTAACACCCATGTCCGTCGGCGACCTGACCACCGCGACACCGGCCGCTTCCAGCGCGGCGATCTTGTCGCGCGCCGTGCCTTTGCCACCGCTGATGATAGCGCCGGCGTGACCCATGCGCTTGCCGGCCGGAGCAGTGACGCCGGCGATGTAGGCGACCACCGGTTTGGACACATGGGCCTTGATGTAGTCGGCGGCGTCTTCCTCGGCGCTGCCGCCGATCTCGCCGACCAGGATGATGCCCTTGGTCTGGCGGTCTTTCTGAAACAGCGTCAGGCAATCGATGAAGTTCATGCCTTGAATAGGATCGCCGCCGATGCCGACGCAGGTGCTCTGACCGAGACCGGCGCGGGTGGTCTGGTGCACGGCTTCATAGGTGAGCGTGCCGGAACGTGACACGATGCCGATGCCGCCGCGCTTGTGGATGGCGCCCGGCATAATGCCGATCTTGCAGGCGCCCGGCGTGATCACGCCCGGGCAGTTCGGGCCGATCAGGCGCGCGCTGCAACCGCGCAAGGCCGCTTTGACCTTGAGCATGTCCTGCACCGGGATGCCTTCGGTGATGCAGACGATCACCTGGATGCCGGCATCGACCGCTTCCAGCACGGCGTCCGCGGCATAGGGTGCGGGGACGTAAATCATGGTGGCGTCGGCGCCGGTGACGCGCACCGCTTCATGCACAGTGTCGAACACCGGCAGTCCGAGGTGCGTCTGTCCGCCCTTGCCCGGCGTCACACCGCCGACCATGTGCGTGCCGTAGGCGATGGCCTGTTCCGAATGGAACGTGCCCTGCTTGCCGGTGAAACCCTGACAGATGACCTTGGTGTTCTTGTTGACGAGGATGCTCATGGTTGCAATTTCGCGGCAGCGACGACTTGCCGTGCCGCCTCGGTCAGATCCTGCGCCGCGCTGATCGCGAGGCCGCTGTCGGCGAGCAGCTTGCGGCCTTGTTTGACATTGGTGCCTTCCAGTCGCACGACGACCGGCAGGCTGATGCCGACTTCGCGCACCGCCTTGATGATGCCTTCGGCAATCAGGTCGCAGCGCACGATGCCACCGAAGATATTGACCAGGATCGCCTTCACCTTTTTGTCGGCGAGGATCAGTTTAAAAGCCTCGGCGACTTTATCGGCTGTAGTACCGCCACCGACGTCGAGAAAATTGGCCGGTTCGCCGCCGTGCAGCTTGATCAGGTCCATGGTCGCCATGGCCAGACCCGCGCCGTTCACCATGCAGGCGATGTCGCCGTCCAGGGTGATGTAGTTCAAGCCGTGCTGGTGCGCGGCGTGTTCGGCGGCATCTTCCTGGCTGACGTCGCGCAGCGCGGCCAGGGCTTTTTGCCGGTACAGCGCGTTGTCGTCGATGTTGATCTTGGCATCCAAGGCCAGCAGTGCGCCAACAGCGGTGATCACCAGCGGATTGATCTCGACCAGACTCAAGTCCTTGTCCACGAACAACCGGTACAGGGCCAGCATGATCCTGGTGAATGCCGCAACGTTCTGCTCACCCAGCGCCAAGGCGAAGGCCAGACGCCGCGCCTGATAGGCCTGCAGACCGGCGACCGGATCGACGCTGACGGTGAATATCTGTTCTGGCTGGGTGGCGGCGATGTGTTCGATGTCCATGCCGCCGGCGCTGGAGGCCATGAACACGATGCGCTCGCGGGCCCGGTCGATGAGCGCGCCCAGATACAACTCGCGCGCCGGCGTGCAGGGTTGTTCGATCCACACGGTATTGACGGGCAGGCCGTCTGCGCTGGTCTGCGGTGTCACCAAACGACTGCCCAGCAGACGCCGGGCGACGCTCTCCACCTCGGGCAGCGAACGCACGATGTGGATGCCGCCGCCTTTGCCGCGGCCACCGGCGTGTACCTGTGCCTTCACTACCCAGGCGCCGCCGTCGATCTGGTGCGCGGCATCCAGCGCCTCGGTGGGCGTGGATGCGGCCGCGCCGCGCGGCACGGGTATGCCGTAGTCGGCGAACAATTGCTTGGCTTGGTATTCGTGCAGATTCATGACAAGTAACCTTGCGAAGGGCGTTATTGTGGGGAAAGGCGTGGCGGGAAGCAATGTGTGTGAGTTGTGCTGGGGTGTGCCATGGTTCCTGCTTGAACTGAACGGCACTTAACTTAGAGCAACTACCAAAATGACAGTCGTACAACAATATCACTCCCTCTCCCTCCGGGAGAGGGTTGGGGTGAGGGGAGTAGTACAGACATTTGCTGCCGTTGATCCCCTCACCCTGTCCCTCTCCCAAAGGGAGAGGGGACTCTTGCTTTTAGTGGCGATACACGACTGAAGTCATCGCGACTCCAACCCGAACCCTCATACCCCTGCGCCGCAGGCCGTTGCCGCGTTACACTACGCGCCATGATTCTGCGCGTCTTTATCCTCGGTCTGCTGCTCTGGCTTGTCTGGCGCTGGGTGCTCCGTCCACGCCGGCGCGGGCCTGTGTCAGGTCAGCGTCCGCCGAGTGTGCAGAACATGGTGCGCTGCGCGCGCTGTGGCCTGCATGTGCCGGAACGCGAGGCGCTGCAACACGCGGGGCGCTATTACTGCTCGGCGCAGCATAAGCTCGAGGATGGCAAGTGACACCGTTATCAACACGGCTCGACGGATCGGTTAACATCGCGTCATGACGTTCGCCATCACAGATAAGCCCGCCGTCCAGGCAAACGCGGCCGTCAACGACAACCAAACCTGGCTGCCGCTGCGTTACTTCAATCTTTACCGTCTGCTGTTGTCCGGACTGCTCTCCACGCTGTACTTCTCAGGCAACGGACCCAAGCTGTTTGGCGAGCACAATCCGGGCATGTTCGCCGCCACGTCGCTGATTTACCTCGCTTGCGTGCTGGTCAGCGGCTTCGCACACCGCTGGCGCCGGCCGGCGTTCCGCATCCAACTGCAGATCAACGTGCTGGTCGACATCATCGCCATCACGCTGTTGATGCATGCCAGCGGCGGCGTGGAAAGCGGTCTGGGCATGCTGCTGCTGATCACCATGGCCGGCGGCGGGCTGCTGATGTCGGGGCGCGCGATCCTGTCCTTCGCGGCAGTCGCCACCTTGAGTGTGCTCACGGAACAGGTCTATGCGAACCTTGCGCAAAGCTTCGACAATACGGCCTACACCCAGACCGGCATCCTCGGCGCGACTTTCTTCGCCGCCGCCCTGCTCGCTAATGTGCTGGCCCAGCGGGTGCGCACCACCGAGGCCCTGGCCACGCAGCGCGGGATCGATCTGGCCAACATGGAACAGCTCAATGCCTACATCATTCAGCATTTGCAATCCGGGATCCTGGTGGTCGACAACGAAGAAAGCGTGCGTCTGATGAATGAATCAGCCTGGTATATGCTGGGCATGCCGACCCTCGACAAACAGCAGCAACTGGCCAGTGCCTCGCCGACGTTGGCCGCGCACCTGAATGCCTGGCGCAAGGACAATAGCGTCGAACCGCCGCCGTTTCGCGTCACTCCCACCGGCGCCGATCTGCTGGCGCGTTTCACCCAGCTTGGCAGCGACCGCCCGGCGGGCAGCGTGATCTTCCTGGAGGACAGTGCCGCCATGGCGCAGCAGGCGCAGCAGATGAAACTCGCCTCGCTGGGCCGGCTCACCGCCAGCATCGCCCACGAGATCCGCAATCCCCTGGGCGCGATCAGCCACGCCGGCCAGCTGCTCAACGAATCACCGGAACTCAACAGCGGCGACCGGCGTCTCACCGAGATCATCCACGACCAGGCGCTGCGCGTGAACACCATCATCGAGAACATCCTGCAGCTGTCGCGCCGCGAGCGCTCCCGGCCGCAGGATGTCGCGCTGCTGCCTTGGTTGGAGAATTTCGTCGTCGAGTTCACGCGCGATCTGCACCTCGCGCCGGGACGCATCAGCATCGACATCACGCCCCCGGACGTCGAGGTGCGCATGGATACCGGTCATCTGCGGCAGGTGTTGTGGAATCTGTGCGAGAATGCCGTGCATCATGGCGGCATGACCGCCGCGAGTCTGCGCATCGAGCTGCGTGGTGGGCTCAGCCCCGAGTCGCGCGACGCGGTACTCGACGTCATCGATCACGGCAGCGGCATCAGCGCCGAAGATGCGCAGCAGATCTTCGAGCCGTTCTTCACCACCAACCGCCAGGGCACCGGGCTGGGTTTGTACATCGCGCGCGAGCTGTGCGAATTCAACAAGGCGCAGCTGCGTCACGTGCCTATGCCCGCCGGTGGCTGCTGTTTCCGCATCAGCTTCATGGACGCGCGTCGTCAGGTATTGTCCGCATGAGCCAAAGCCAACACACCGCACTGATCGTCGACGACGAAGCCGATATCCGCGAACTGCTCGAACTCACCCTCGGGCGCATGCACATCGCCGCGCACAGCGCCGCCACGCTTAGCGAGGCGCACGCCCTACTCGAAACGCAGCACTTCGACCTGTGCCTGACCGACATGCGCCTGCCAGACGGCAATGGCATCGAGCTGGTCGAATACATCCAGACCCGGCTACCGCAGCTGCCGGTGGCGGTGATCACGGCCTATGGCAATGTCGAGATCGCCGTGCAATCGCTCAAGGCCGGTGCCTTCGATTTCATCTCCAAACCGGTGGACCTGCAGGTGCTGCGCAATCTGGTCAGCACCGTGCTGAAACTCAGCGACAGCTTTCCCGGACATGACCGGCGCTCCCGCAACACCCTGCTCGGCGAATCGCCGGCCATCCAATCGACGCGCGCCACCATTGTCAAACTGGCGCGCAGCCAGGCGCCGATTTATATCAGCGGCGAATCCGGCAGCGGCAAGGAACTGGTCGCCCGGCTGATCCACGAGAAAGGCCCGCGCGCCGAACTGCCGTTCCTGCCGGTGAACTGCGGGGCGATACCCACTGAACTCATGGAGAGCGAATTCTTCGGCCACAAGAAAGGCAGCTTCAGCGGCGCGATCGCCGACAAGGAAGGCCTGTTTCAGGCCGCGCAGGGCGGCACCCTGTTCCTCGACGAGATCGCCGAGCTGCCGCTGCACATGCAGGTGAAACTGTTGCGCGCCATCCAGGAAAAAGCCGTGCGGCCGGTCGGCGCGCAGAAGGAGCTGGCCATCGACGTGCGTATCTTATCGGCCACGCACAAGGATCTCGGCGCGCTGGTGAAGCAAGGCCAGTTCCGCCAGGACCTGTATTACCGCATCAATGTCATCCAACTGCACGTCCCCAGTCTGCGCGAGCGCAGCGAGGACATCCCGCTGCTGGCGCAGCACATCCTCGACAAACTGGCGCGGCAGGCCGGTGCGAAACCTCCGCAACTGGATGCGCAGGCACTGGCCGCCCTCAACAGCTACGCCTTCCCCGGCAACGTACGCGAACTGGAGAACATCCTGGAACGCGCCATGACACTGTGCGAAGGCAACCTCATCCAGGCCGATGATCTGCAACTGCCGGATGACGGCACGGAAACCGCGCTGGACGATACCGGCGGGCCATTGGATTCCGTGCTCGGCACGGTGGAGAAGGACGCCATCCTGCGCGCGCTGGAGCAGACGCGTTACAACAAGACTGCCGCCGCTAAACTGCTCGGCATCACGTTTCGGGCGCTGCGGTATCGGTTGAAGAAGTTGGGGTTGGAATAGAATGAAAGGAGTGCGGAGGGAAATGGCACTTACCTAAGTTTGAATTAAGGAACCTCTGATTAAGTCTGTCATCCCCGCGAAAGCGGGGATCCAGTAACCCGCCGATTCATGAAAGACTGGATTCCCGCTTTCGCGGGGATGACTTGTTCAGAGGTTCCTTAACGTAGGGGTGGGTCTGAGACCTGCCCCTACAGAACTCCAGGGAAATTGGAGTTCGCTGCGCTTTCCTCATCAACTACGGGCTATGCGGCACTACGTTTGGTAGCGCGTCCACCTGCGCGCGGAACCTTTGGAGACAACGCTGGAATTTCCTCTCGGATGACACGCCGCAGGACAGACTCTGTGACAGGTGCTCCCTTACTACCCGTCAGATAGGCTTTGAGTGCCTCGTTCATCATGGTCTGGTAGCCCGTGCCCGCTTTTTCCGCACGCCGCCTGAAATCCTCAAGCACAGTGTCATCGATGTAGATAGTGATGCGGGTCTTGCCCTTTGCGGGAAGCAGTGCGCCGCGTTTGCCCTTGGAAAAATCGTATTCAGCTCTCATAATCTTTCACCTCTCGGTGTGTCGCGTGGCGCGCCGAGATCAATCTGATTTCACTGCCACGCAAGGTATACACAACCACCAGGATTCCTCCGAAACCTCCCTGTCCAACCGCGATGAACCTCGCTTCTCCTTCTGAATCAGGATCCTCCCGATGTATCGCCAAAGGATCGGAAAATACCACCTCCGCATCGGCGAATGACACGCCATGCTTCTTGAGATTCGCCACCGCCTTCCTTGGATGGTATTGAAACGACATGACTCAATGTATGCACATTGTGCATATTTGTCAAGCAGCGCCGTGATACTCAGGTTAAGGATAATTGCACGAGTAAACGAACAGAGCATCTACTTGAGCGTGACCAGTTGCGTCACATTGTGACACTGCAGGTCACAATGCATCCCAGTGAAATCGCACACTCAGCCTCAAAGTAACCAGCCGATTTAATGATCGACAACGACACCTCATGGTCAGTAACGCCCTAATTCTAGGAGCGTAACAAAATCACTGCCGCGCCAACACAAGGTCATCGCGGCTCACGGCAACACGGAAAATGAGCACTGGCACACATTCTGCTGATAAGAGTACAAGGCAGCCATCCCAGCTCAGAGGAACCCGCCCAGGTCTTCAGCACAACGAAGCCCTGCGCTAGTCTCCCTCAGCATACTGAGGCTGGTACCCCAACCACCGTCTACCGTTTACTGAACATTTTGGGAGGCATCACATTATGAAACGCATGCAACAGGGCTTTACATTGATTGAGTTGATGATCGTGGTCGCGATCATCGGCATTTTGGCCGCCATCGCTATTCCGGCGTATCAGGATTATACAGTCCGCTCGAAGATTACCGAGCTTGTCAACCAGGGCGATGCCAAGCGTGTCTCGGTCTCTGAGTTCTTCCAGTCAAACGGTCATTTCCCCGCCAACAACTCCTCGGCTGGCGTCGATCCCGCGGCGACCACCAAGTACATGAGCGGCATGGCCTATACTGTCGCAGGTACCAAGGCCACCCTGACCATGAGTGTAAATGGTACTAATGTTATAGCTGCAGAAGATGCCAAAACCATCACCCTGATCGGCAGTGGCTTGCTTGACGGCAGCGTGAAATGGGCTTGCAATGGCTCCGTAACCGCCAAGTACAAGCCTTCGAACTGCCGCTAATACAATCGGCATAATCTAAGTAACCGCGCCCCACCTCGTGTGGGGCGCTTCTTTCGTGGGTAGCAACGATGCGCACACGCTATTGGAAAACGCCCACGTTTCTACTCATCTGCTTTATCCTGTTTGCTACTGTCGCCGTCCACTACCCAGGTCTGCACGGCGATTTCGTCTTCGACGACAGCCCCAATATCCTGAACAACACACGGCTGCATATCGCTTCGCTTGATTTTGCCAATCTGCGCCAAGCTGCCTTTTCGATAGACTCCGGCCCCCTGGGACGGCCGTTGAGCTTACTCACTCTGTCACTCAATTATTACCTGAACGCCGGCAACACCCTGCCGTATAAAGTCACCAACCTCATCATTCACCTGCTTAACGGTCTCGCCCTGGTTGCCTTCACCAGACTCCTGCTGCGAGGTTTTGTCCGACAGCAACTGATCGCACTCAGTCCAACGCAAGAAAGTATTGTGCCGATCGCTGTGGCGGCGCTTTGGTTGTTGCACCCGCTGTCTGTCACCAGCGTTTTGTACATCGTGCAACGCATGAACAGCCTATCCACACTGTTCACACTGCTGGGGCTGATCGGCTACCTCAACGGCCGCCTGCGACTCGAAGATGGCGGGCGCGGTTTCCCGTTGATACTGGCGGGACTGCTCGGCGGCGGGACACTGGCCACGCTGTGCAAGGAAAACGGTCTGCTGCTGCCGGTGTACGCGCTGCTAATCGAAGCGGTGGTATTCCAAAATTCGGCCCTGCATGGCAAGTCCCGCCGCAGCATCGATGCGCTATTCCTGTTGCTTGTGATCCTGCCAGCGCTGGCCGGAGCGGCCTATATCGCCTTGCACCCCGGCTGGCTTGTTGCTCAGTACAACATACGTTCCTTTTCACTCGACGAACGGCTACTCACAGAGGCGCGCATCCTCTGGCATTATCTGAGCTGGATCGTTATTCCGACTACCCGCGACACTGGCCTCTTCCATGACGATATTGCGATTTCCTTCGACCTCATGCACCCGGCCAGCACCCTGCCTGCGGTCGCGGGACTGCTCGCCCTTGTAGTGCTGGCCATCGCGCTGCGCAAGCGCCTGCCGCTGTTGAGCTTCGGTGTGCTGTGGTTCCTGATCGGCCAGAGCATGGAATCGACGGTCGTATGGTTGGAGCTCGCCCATGAGCATCGGAATTACCTGCCAATGTACGGCATTCTATTTAGTGCAGGTACAGCTCTATTTGGCGTGGGAAAATCCTATTTCACCGGCAGGCTGATGCCGAGAGTGGCCTTATCCCTGGCGGTCCTGGCGCTGTTCGCAACTGTCACCGCCTTGCGCTCCTACCAGTGGCGGGACAACACCAGCCTTTATCTCACCGAGGTTGCACACCATCCGCTGTCATTCCGCGCCAATTACAATGCCGGTCGTCAATACGGCATACTGCTCAATGAAAATCACCGCTACAATGCCGTGTATTTTGACCAGGCCAACCATTATTTCGAGGCGGCAACTCGATTGGATACTGCTGGCAGCGCCCAAGCACTGTTCGCGCTTCTATACCTCAAACACACCAACGGCAAGCCATTCGATACCCGACACTGGAATGAGCTGATGCGACGCCTGAAGTCCGGGCAGGAGCCAATACTGACGGCGTCTCAATTTCGGACGCTGATGATATGGCAGGATGAAAAATCCACCCATCTGACCTCTGACCAGATTCTTGCCTTGTTCGATGCTGCCCTGGACAATCCAGTATTGCAGGGACCGAACCGGGCTATGATGTTCTCGACGCTGAGCGGTTACTATGCAAATGTACTGCATAACTATGTCAATGCCCTCTTGCTTGCCCAGAAGGCAATCGAAACAGCACCCGACGAAGCTGTGTTCAATCTCAGCATGGCCGACTTATACATTTCCCTGCATAATTATCCTGAGGCACGCCGTCAACTGGTTCTTGCAAAAGCTCAGGATCTCATCGGTCGCTACCACGAGATCATCGGTTCATTGGAACTAAAACTTGTCGGACATGACGGTTAACCGTATATCATCACCAGTAACCATGAATACACCCGACAGCCATTCATCAACTCTGAGCATCATTCTCCCGGCAAAGAACGAAGCATCGTCTCTTGAACAGTTATTGCCAAAAATCCGATCGCTGCATCCACAGGCCGAAATCATTGTGGTGGATGACGGCTCTGATGACCACACACCCGACGTCTGCACAGCACACAACGCACATATGATTAAGCACCCCTACAGCATGGGCAATGGCGCCGCGATCAAAACCGGCGTGCGCGCCGCCACTGGCGATATCGTGGTGTGCATGGATGCGGACGGCCAGCACGACCCGGCAGACATCGCGCGCCTGCTCGCCAAGCTCGCTGAGGGCTTTGATATGGCCGTGGGTGCGCGCGGCGCAGATTCCCAGGCCAATGTCGGCCGCTCCCTGGCCAATCGTCTCTACAACAAACTGGCGAGCTGGATGGTCGGTCATCGCATTGAGGATCTGACATCGGGATTTCGCGCTGCCCGAACGGAAAAGTTCCGCGAGTTCCTGCACCTGCTCCCAAACGGCTTTTCCTACCCGACCACCATCACCATGGCGTTCTTCCGCGCGGGCTACCCTGTCGCTTATGTACCGATCCGCGCCCACGAACGCGCCGGGAAAAGCCATATCCGTCCGTTGCAGGATGGCATGCGCTTCCTGCTGATCATTTTCCGGGTCGGCACGCTGTATTCGCCATTAAAGATTTTCGTGCCTATCAGTTTGTGTTTTTTCCTGCTGGGCTTGTCGTACTACTCGTTCACCTACATCACCGAACGACGTCTCACCAACATGACCGGGCTGCTCTTCACAACCTCGGTGGTCGTGTTCCTCATCGGGCTGGTGTCGGAACAGATTACCAATCTCCTCTACACTCTCGGTCGTAACGGTCGCGAGCGCTGAGACCGGGAAATATGCGCGTTGGCGCGTGGTTCAAGCAGGCTTGGGTTGCGATATTCCTCGCGGCCGGGCTTGGTTACATTGCGTACTACTTCCATGCGCTGGCACCGCGTGCGGCGCTCGCCACCCCGCTCGTTCCGGGTTTCCTGTTGCTTGCAGCGACACTGCAAATTGCCAACTTCCTGTCATATGCGCAGCTCTGGCGCGCTGTTCTGGCGACCGTCTCCACAGGGCGCCTGACACTCACGCAGAGCCTTACGCAGATCGTGCTCATGGGTATAGGCAAATATCTGCCCGGCAAGATATGGGGCATGATCGCGCGCGGCGCGCATGGTCAACACCATGGCATCAAGGGCAAGGCGACCCTGATCGCCACCTACTACGAACAGGCCATGCTATTACATGCCGCCGCCTTGGTGTGTACGTTGCTGATTGCCTGGCTGCACCAGCAATACTGGCTTGCCGCCGCGGGCATCGCCAGCCTGTTCCTCGGACCAGCGCTACTGACCTGGCTGCGCATAGCACTCGTCTGGCTTGCGCACCATGTACGCCGCATGCAGAGCCCGCCCCCTCTGGACCGATTGCCGCTGCGTTCTTATATGTCACTGACGCTGGCCTATGCCGCGATCTGGCTGATGAGCGGCGCTGTACTGGCCGCCATCTACCTGGCCTGTTTCGACCGACCACTGACCACAGAAATGCTTGGCACGCTGACACTGGCCAATACCGCAGGTATCACCGCCGGATTCCTGGCTTTGTTCGCACCTGGCGGCATCGGAGTGCGCGAGGCCGTGACCAGCACACTGCTGATGCAGCACATGTCACTGGCCGATGCGGCCTTGCTCAGCGTGGTGTACCGCCTCTGGCTCGTGGCATGGGACCTTGTTCTCGGCGGGCTGTTCGCCTTCTATCAAATGCGCAGCCGTCGCCCATAGCGGCCGGTCGCTACGGAAACAGCGATTCAAGCAACTGCGCCTGAGTGGATTGCAGGGAAAGGTTCCGCTCATAAAACGAGCGGGCCCGCCGCGCATATTCAACACGCAGCGAGGGTGTATCCGCGAGCAGTTCAATACTCTGCGCCAAGCTACGGGCATCAGCGCAGGGTATGCCAAGGAAGCAACTGGTTTGCTCGTCCCGAGTTATATGACGCGCACACGTGGTATCGCCGGTAATCAGCGCACGGCCCACACTCATGTACGCATAATTCTTCAGTGGCCAGACGCGCTGTGTCTTGGCACCGGTACCAAAGATTCCCAGACAGATATCCGCTCGTTCGATTTCTGCGGCAACCTGACTCGCACTCTGCCAGTCCTTGATCCAGTCAATCCGCGTTGCATCGTATTCCGCAATGATTTTTTCCATTGCCGGGGCCATTTGCCCATAGCCGATGATGCGGAAATTGATATCGGCGCGATGATCGAGCAGCCGTATGGCGGCGGCGATGACATCCACTCCTTGGAGCGGCACAAACGTACCGACGAACAACACCGTGCAACGGCCCGCGACAGGTTCATAGGGCTTATGACAGTACGCCGCCTCGTCGATGGCCAGCGGCATTGCCTTGACTCGCGCCGGATTAAGAGCGAACAGTTCGATGAAGTATTCCCGATTAATGGGAGTATCCACCAGCAGCTGGTCTACGAGACGGTAGGCGCGCGCCTCCAGACGCCGCAGCAAACGAGCGGCGATGCCAGTCGTCGCGAGCAGCGCCCGATCCTCTACAGCAGTGTCGTACCAGGAGATGAATGCATCCGCCACAATCCGCGCTGGCCGGCAGCGCCGCGGCAGGACTGACCACCACAACAGCACACCGAAGGCGGGATAGGGCACATACACAACTGCACTCCGCGCCAAGAATGGCAAGCGGATCGCCACCAACAGATGCGCCCGCACGAAGCGAACCCAGCGCCCGGCCTTCATGCCGTACACCCCTTTTTGCCTGGCTGTTGCCTGAAAAGGGTGATTGAGTTCTATCACCTTCAATCCTTGGGTGTGCTGGAGCGCAGTTATGCGTTGAGTTACGTTGGGGTAGCCATCGCATTTGACATACACACCCACCACTATCACTTGACGCATAAGCGCTTCGTCAGGCCAGAGGGCCCGCAGGCTTCCTGGATTTATGAGCCAACACCAGAAAGCCATCCCCGAGCTGGGAGTTTTTTACCAGATCCTGGCAGAACAGAAATGGACGCATCACGCTAACCATGGCATGGGCAGGCAGCCGCTTGGCCAAGCTACGCTCTATTCCGCTCTGTTTGGAGGCGTCGGCTTTTGAGTAGGAGCGGTTCTTCTGGTACCAGTAATAGAGTTGTCGCAGCGGATACAGTAATTGCATCAGCGGGAACCCGTAAATCCACAGCACATCTATATCGAAGCCATTGCCCTTGAAACGATCCAACAATTCGTCGCGCTCGTAGCGCCGATAATGACCCGCGTAGATATCAGCCTGCTGCCACTTGCGCTGATGGGACGGCACCGAGAACAGAAAGTAGCCCCCTGGACGAAGCAGTTCTGCCACCTTGCGAAACGCCAGGGCATCGTCTTCAAGGTGTTCAAAGACCTCGCATGCAACGACCAGATCATAGGAACTCTCGTCTTGCAGGGTATAAAGATCGCCATTGACCACTTGCAGGCGCGGCTGAGACTTGACTCGCTCCCCAAGCAGTTCCACACACTGCTCGGAAAAGTCCATCAATACTCCATGTGCATCGGGAAACACGGAGGCAAGATAAACCGAAACATCACCCATCCCGGGCCCAATCTCCAGGAATCGGCTCACCGGGTTGGGCAATGTCCTGATCAATCGCTCGATGAGCGCCAGACGCATCAGATAGCGTGGCGCGGGAGCCAGAACGAAGTCAAAAATTGATAGGTTTGGCAACTCAGACATTTTCACCGCGATCTCCGAGCAGCGGCCAGTGGGATTTAGCGCATTTCCCCGGAATAACACCGCTCTTAAGTCAGTTGCCAGTACGCCGATAACAGTTTGGATAAAAGACCTTGCGGCCTCGGGTACTGGCCAACCCACGCCAGCCGGTCTAGTATCGACCCCCGTCGTCCCTGTTCAACTATCTGCGGGGCAAGGCTTTGTATCCTATCACAGAGCGCAGATTCAAGACGGCAGTCACAGTTCGCAACGCAAGCTAGGGGTATAAACAGGAATCATGGCAACAATCAGCCCAGCATCAAATCTCAGCGGCCTGGCCCGACGCTTGGTCCTGGATGGCCTGCTCTCCGAAGCAGATGCCCGCCAGGCTAATGACCAGGCGCTCAAGAGGCGCACCCCGTTCGTCACCCACCTGGTAGACAACAAGCTGCTGGGCAGCCGTGTCATCGCCTGGGCCGCCGCCCAGGAATTCGGCGTGCCACTGTTCGACATTAAGGCCATGGACCTGGATTCGGCGCCGGTCAGACTGGTGGATGAGAAGCTCATCCGCCAGCACCACGCCCTGCCTCTGTTCAAGCGCGGCAACCGTCTGTTCGTCGGCATGTCTGACCCGACCAACCTGCAGGCCCTGGACGAGATCAAGTTCCACACCGGCGTGACCACCGAGGTCGTGCTGGTCGAGGAGGATCAGCTCAGCAAGGCCATCGATCACGCCCTGGAGGCGCGCGACAGCGGCATGAGCGATCTGCTCGACACCGACCTCGACAACCTGGACATCCAGGCCGGTGACGACGAGAAGGCCCCCGATGCCGGCGATTCCGATGTCGATGACACGCCTGTGGTGCGCTTCGTCAACAAGGTGCTACTCGACGCTATCAACAAGGGCGCCTCGGACATTCATTTCGAACCTTACGAGAAGGAATTCCGGGTACGCTTCCGCCAGGACGGCATCCTGCACGAGATCGCCTCCCCGCCGGTGGCACTGGCCGGCCGCATGTGCGCCCGCCTCAAGGTCATGTCGCGCATGGACATCGCCGAGCGCCGCGTGCCTCAGGACGGTCGCATCAAGATGACACTGTCCAAGAATCGCGCCATCGATTTCCGCGTTAACTCCCTGCCGACCTTGTATGGCGAAAAGATCGTTCTGCGTATCCTCGACCCTTCCTCGGCAAAGCTCGGCATCGATGCCCTGGGATATGAGGAGGACCAGAAGGCGCTGTTCATGGAGGCGATACACAAGCCTTATGGCATGGTGCTGGTCACCGGCCCGACCGGCAGCGGTAAAACGGTGTCGTTGTACACCGCGCTGAACATCCTCAACACCGCCGATCGGAACATCTCCACGGTCGAAGACCCGGTGGAAATCCAGGTGGCCGGTATTAATCAGGTGAACATGAACCCCAAGGCGGGGCTGACCTTTGCCGCGGCGCTGCGTGCCTTCCTGCGTCAGGATCCGGACGTGATCATGGTCGGCGAAGTGCGTGACCTGGAAACGGCCGAGATCGCCATCAAGGCGGCGCAAACTGGTCACATGGTGCTGTCCACGTTGCACACCAATGACGCGCCGCAGACCCTGACACGTCTCGCCAACATGGGCGTGCCGGCATTCAACATTGCTTCGGCGGTACATCTGATCATTGCGCAACGCCTCGCAAGGCGCTTGTGCAATCACTGTAAAAAGCCTGAGAATATCCCCCGCGAGGCGCTGCTGGCCGAGGGCTTCAAGGAAGCCGATCTGCCGGGCATGAAAGTCTACGGTCCGATTGGTTGCGATCAGTGCACCGATGGTTACAAGGGGCGTGTCGGCGTTTATCAGGTAATGAAGATATCTGAGGAGATGGGACGTATCATCATGGCGAACGGCAATTCGATACAATTGGCGGATCAGGCCAAGAAAGAAGGCGTTTCCGATCTGCGTGAATCGGGCTTGAAGAAGGTTAAACAGGGCCTCATCAGCCTCGAGGAACTCAACCGCGTCATCAAGGAATAAACCATGGCTGAGAAAGCGATCAAAGATTCCTTATTTGCCTGGGAGGGTGCCGACAAGAAGGGCGCCCGGATCAAAGGCGAGACCCGTGGCAGCAACGTTGCTGTCATCAAGGCGGACCTGCGTCGTCAGGGCATCAATCCGATCAAGGTCAGCAAGAAATCGACACTGTTTGCCAATGCCAGTAAGAAAAAGATCACCCCAAAGGACATCGCCATACTGAGCCGGCAGTTGGCCACCATGATGTCGGCTGGCGTCCCGCTGGTGCAGTCCTTCGAAATCATTGGCCGCGGCCACGACAATCCCTCGATGCAGGACCTGATCCTGACCATCAAGGCCGACATCGAAGGTGGTAGTTCACTCACCGAGGCGCTGTCAAAACACCCGCTGTATTTCGATGAACTTTACTGCAATCTGGTTCGGGCTGGAGAGCACGCAGGCATTCTGGAAGGGCTGCTGCACAAAATCGCCATCTACAAGGAAAAGATCGAGAACATCAAGGGCAAGATCAAAAAGGCCTTGTTCTATCCGACGGCGGTCATTGTCGTGGCATTTATCGTCACCGCCGTTCTGCTTATCTATGTGGTGCCACAGTTTGAGTCTCTCTTCAAGGGTTTTGGCGCCGACCTGCCGGCCTTCACCCTGTTCGTACTCAGCCTCTCGAAATTTTTTCAGGCTTGGTGGTGGGCGATCGCCGGCGGCCTGTTCCTTACCGCCTACGGCTTCATGGAATGGAAAAAACGTTCGCGTAAGGTGCAACATTTCCTCGACCGACTGAGTCTGAAAATACCCATCATAGGCCCCATCCTTAATAAAGCGGCCATTGCCCGCTACGCCCGCACCCTGGCTACCATGTTCGCCGCCGGTGTGCCGCTGGTCGAGGCATTGCAGTCGGTGGCCGGCGCTGCCGGCAACATTATTTACAGCGATGCAATCCTGCAGATGCGCGACAACGTCTCCACCGGTCAGCAGCTGCAACTGGCCATGCGCCAGACCAATCTGTTCCCGAACATGGTCGTGCAGATGGTCGCCATCGGTGAAGAGTCCGGCGCGCTGGATGCCATGCTTGGCAAGGTCGCCGACTTCTACGAAGAAGAGGTCGATAATGCCGTTGACGCCCTGAGCAGTCTGCTTGAGCCTCTGATCATGGTGGTCCTCGGCGTCTTGGTTGGCGGCCTGATCATCGCCATGTATCTGCCGATCTTCAAGCTGGGTTCGGTGGTCTAGTGCCGGTGCGAAACCCAGCACCAGCGTAGGGGCGGGTCTCAGACCCGCCCTGCGTGAGCTTGAGAGAGTGCCCGGACCCTGGGCGGGTCTAAGACCCGCCCCTACGCAACTTTTTCTCGTTCATCTCAAAGCCTATAAATGCCCATCATCGATTTCCTCCAAGCCAGCCCCACCGCCTTTATCATCGTCGCCGCCATCCTCGGTCTGCTGGTCGGCAGCTTTCTCAATGTGGTCATCCACCGTCTGCCGCTGATGATGGAAAGCGAGTGGCGCGAGCAGTGTGCGGAACTGGCCGGTCAATCGGACGCCGCGCCGCAACCCGCCATCAATCTGATCACGCCACGCTCACGCTGCCCGCACTGCGGCCATGCCATCACCGCGCTGGAGAATATTCCGGTCCTCAGTTATCTGGTCCTGAAAGGCACCTGCTCGGCCTGCGGTAAAGCCATCGGCCTGCGTTACCCGCTGGTCGAAGCGCTGACCGGTGTGCTCACCGCACTAGTGGCTTGGCACTTC
>JBGPWJ010000203.1:0-4952 GCA_041492115.1 Gammaproteobacteria bacterium | reverse complement strand
TAAGCGCAATCCGCCGGCAAACATCGCAGCTACCGCAAATGTCACAGTCAGGGGCAGAACTAAATCTGCTGCCGATGTGATACCCGCGCTCTGAACAATTCCCGATAGTAGAGGGGCGTTAAAGACTTTTTCAGGCTGAGTGAGAATGCCAATGAATGGGACTACGGCGCCAAGACTAACCACTTCTGCAAAGGAACTGATCAGCGTCAACCCAAGCATCATAATAAACTGATAGCGACGACGGCGACTGATGTGTTTAAAGAGATGGGCCAGTAATGCTGGAATACTGGCAGGAGCGCTGTTAGATGCCATTAGAGCCTCTTGAAAAACTGAGGTAGCAAGCAGAATCAACTGCTGAAATGCAGTAGAGATGGGCAGCCATTACTGGCAAGATGTGCGTGGTGAAACCAACATCGGCGCCCGACATGGATACTACGCACCGCAGCGATATCATGCAACGCTGGCGAGCAGTGCAACACGAACTGCTGCCCCGCAGGGGCATAGGAGCGATCTTGGGCGCGAACATCCTAAGTGCGTCTAACCCGCATTATTCACGAATGCCGCGCCCAGCGACGTTGGTAGCGCTGTGCTATCAGGTGCTGCGCGGTGGCAAAACAGCGGATCACGGCATGACACGCTGCCAGTCGCCGGGAGCGGCATGGTAAAGCATGGGGCATAAAGCGTCTGGCGGAATCAACCGGAGCGATAGTTTTTGTAACTGAAGTCACTGTGCATTACTTCTTCCGCAACCAGACGCCCGGCCAATGGGTGATATTTTCCGTCAGGTCATACTCACTATATGGCCATGCGGGCTGTTCCGAACGCAAAATCTGGCTGCTGTTTAGTAAACTCCGTCGCTGCTGCGATCGGGTGGTTCCACTCCCAATCTGGTGAGCCGCGCGGCACATCGTGAAGGTCCTTCATACGGCCGTCCGTTGCAACGATGTATGACCCAGAGGTAACAAGATCATGGTAGGAGGCAAGCTCATCCGCCACATGCTCAGCAGAGTGCAGGGTGAGACGGCCTTTCGTCGCTGCGACGTACTCGCGTTCCATGGCTTTCTTGTGAATGGGTAGACTGGGTACACTAATTTCCCCACATTTTCGTCTGATGTACTATATTTACCCTGGGAAGCCACTCCAATTAGGCATGAGGTAAGATAGCCCTGCTTCTCATGAAATGAATCGATCCGCCCCGGGGATTGTGTTTCTTATAGGAATCCGCTATAGAGGTGGCCGCACCGACCGTCGTCGAATCTCTGGCGCCTCTGCAGGGTTAATTGGTTCCAGTTATACTAGATGGCGGAATGGAGATGCAGTTGATGGAACACGTCAGACGATACCGCCGGATCGAGGTATCGCCCCGGTTGAACAACCGAGCGGTGCTAGACCAAGCGTGCGTCAAGCCAGCCCGCGAACATACCGTCAGGTCGGTTGCTTCCTGCCCATCCCACCATCTGCACTGCGCTCATCTTAGATCTGCACATTCACGCGTAAACGAGCACCCCTGTCTTTACCGACCTCCCCGATCTCCGGGGTATATTGCCCGTCACTTCGCGCACCCGGGCGGCGCTGGAACCAGAACCTAAGCGTTTATCCGGCATCCATCTGACCAGAAGAGTAAGGAAACTACTAATGATGAAGTCTCTGGATCAACTCCCGCGCCACTACAAGCGTCTCATCATGGTGGCCTCGGATTTTGGCTTTCTGCTGCTGGCGCTGTATCTGGCGATATGCATCAGCCAGGGTACATTCGTCCCGCACATCATGAAATCGTGGTGGCTGTTTCTGGCAGCACCGGTCATTGCTATCCCCATATTCATAAGGCTTGGACTGTATCGCGCCGTGGTGCGCTATATCGAATGGCACGCGGAGCTGACCATTTTCAAGGCCGTCACACTTTCGGCACTGGTACTTTCCGCGGTGGAACGGCTGGGGGGCGACTGGCATGTCCCGCGCATGATTGTGTATTGGTTGCTGTCTTTGCTTTATGTCGGCGGCAGCCGTCTGGCCGTGCGCACCTATTACCAGAGCCTCTATAGCCGCCATTGCGAAAAACAGCGGGTGGCTATCTACGGCGCGGGCAATGCCGGCGCTCATCTGGCCAAGTCCATCGGCTTCGGGAGCGAGTACCACGTCATTGCGTTTTTCGACGACAACCCGGAACTGCATGGCAGTTCCGTAGGCGGCATCACCATTCACAACCCGGCAAGACTCACCGAGCTGATCCATGAATTGGGCATCACCCAGGTATTGCTGGCCATTCCCTCCGCTTTGTTTTCCCAGCGCAAAGCCATCCTGGCGCGCCTGGAACCCCTGCCCGTGCATGTCAAAACCATTCCGGCGCTGCACGATCTGGTCACCGGCAAGGTCAAGGTGGACAGTGTGGGCGATCTGGATATCGATGATCTGCTGGGACGCGACCCCGTGCCGCCCGATGAACACTTGCTGAGCGCCTGCGTTACCGGTCGCGCCGTACTGGTCACCGGCGCCGGCGGCTCGATCGGCGCGGAATTGTGCCGCCAGATCATGACGCTGAATCCCGCCCGGCTGGTGATCTTCGAGCTCTCCGAATTCGCGCTCTATCAGATCAAAATGGAGCTGCTGGAATACCAGGCAACGCATCACGGCAATACTGTCGAGATCTTCCCCATCCTTGGCTCGGTGAATCATCTGCACCGCATGGAGATGATTCTCAACACCTTTGAAATCGACACCATCTACCACGCGGCGGCCTACAAACATGTGCCGCTGGTGGAAAAGAACCCCGTCGAAGGCGTGCGCAACAATATCTTTGGCACTTGGCGCATGGCGGAAGCCGCGATGGCGGCAAAGGTCAAAACCTTTGTGCTGATTTCCACGGACAAGGCCGTCCGGCCGACCAGCGTCATGGGTGCCTCCAAGCGTTTTGCGGAACTGGTGCTTCAGGCCCTGGCGCGCAAGGGCGGCCGGACCAGCTTTGTAATGGTGCGTTTCGGTAATGTGCTGGACTCTTCCGGGTCAGTGGTGCCGCTGTTCAGACAGCAGATACGCGCGGGCGGTCCGGTGACAGTCACCCATCCCGATATCATTCGTTACTTCATGACCATTCCCGAAGCCGCCCAGTTGGTCCTGCAAAGCGGCTCCATGGGCAAGGGCGGCGATGTCTTCGTGCTCAACATGGGCACGCCCGTCAAAATTGTCGATCTGGCGCGCCGCATGATTCATCTCAGTGGCTTAACGCCGCGCGATGAAGCGCATCCCGATGGCGACATCGCCATCGAATTCACCGGCCTCAGGCCCGGCGAAAAACTTTACGAAGAACTGCTGATTGGTGACACGGTGGACTGGACCGAACATCCGCTCATCATGCGCGCCAACGAAGAGGAGCTGACCTGGGACGAGGTATTCGACTTCCTGAAGAAACTCGACAAGGCCTGTCACGACTTCGACAGCGTCGAGGTGCGGCGCTTATTGCGCGAAGCCATTCCCGCTTATCACCCGCAATACGAATTTGAAGATTACCTGTGGACCAAGATCGGATACGACACCGTACCTGAGTTTCACGAAGCGGCTATTTGAGAACATCCAACAATGTTGGAGACTCTATAAGAGCGTCTAACAAAATGACACTCTCATTGCCCCCTCTCCCTTCGGGAGAGGGGGATCTTAGGTCCGGAACGAAGCCGTCTTGCCTCAATAGCCAAGGTGAAAGGAATGCCCGCCAAATCTATGACGCCATCTGGGTTTCTTTGCTTTTCTAATTGAGCATTGAAGCAAGACGTTTATCCGCAATGAACAGATCCATTTCATGGCCTGGCAGCGATCGAAATTTCCAGAATAAAACACTTGCATTTTTACTGCCTTGAATCATAATTGACTAAAGGTATTAACGCTTTACGCCGTAGGATAATCCATTTGCTCTACAAGGAGGCTGACATGAAGAAGCTGGTATGGGCGGTACTTTGTCTGTTTTCATTTTCGACCTGTGTAATGGCGGCGGAAGGTGCTGCTGACAATTCCACGGGACCAGCCACCCCCGCAGAATCGACGACACCACCGGCTGATGCGCCCGCCACGACTGATGCCACCACGACCGAAGCGGCTACTGACGAGACCGGCCTGAGCACGGGTGAGATGGTTATGATTGGCGCTGCCGTTGTCGGCGCAGGGGCCATCATCGCTAACAACAACAACAGTTCCACTTCACATCACTGATCTGATGTTCCATAAAACCATGCCCTGCGGTATGCAGGGCATGGTTTTTTTATGCTCGGGATATTGCGTTGCCCTGCCAGCATGCGCCGTACATGAAGACGCCCAGACGCCTGTCACCACACCGTGATAATCAGGCACGACAAATCGCGCCTAGCCACATCCTTACGCGCACAGCCATGTTTGTCGACTATCGCCCTTCCCTCAGTGGAGTGAAGCGATGAGTCGCGGCCTCGCGTTACCGGTCAAGGCGGGCACCTGTGCGACAGCGGGTGACGGCTCTTTTCCCAACCCACAAAAGATCTCATCGTCATCACCGCATGAGGCGCTGAAACGATGGGCACGCTACTGGCCAGCAGGCGTTCTGCTTGCGCTGTCACTGTTTGGGCAGGCCCAGGCGCAGCCCAACCTCATGGGCCAAACCGGCTTGATTGCCATGCCGGACGGGCGCATCGATCCTGACGGCACATGGCGTCTTGGCGTCAGCAACACTTACCCTTATTTAACCGGCTGGACGAGCGCTTCGCTGCTGCCGCGTTTAGAATTTACCGGGCGTTATACGCGCATTGCCAATGTGCCTGGTTTTGCAACGTCCAACAGCTTCGGTGATTTTAAAGACAAGTCATTTGATCTTAAGTTGCTGGTGCATAGGGAATCCAAGTATCTGCCTGCCATTTCCGTCGGAAAGCAGGATTTTATCGGGACCCAGATATTCGGCGCTGAATACGCCGCGGCAAGCAAGCAACTCGGTCCTCTGG
>JBGPWJ010000010.1:0-22318 GCA_041492115.1 Gammaproteobacteria bacterium | reverse complement strand
CGATCTCCAACTGGCGCCGCCCAACCCCCGGCCCCGGGGGGGGGGTGGGGGGGCCTAGGGGCGGGGGGGGGTTGTTCATCGGGGGGGGGGGGGCGGGGGGGGGGGGTGACGTTCGCGCGCGGCGGCGGACAATGACGCCGTCGGCGGGCCACAGGCTGGCAGCGTCGAGCGCCATGCGGCTGACGCCCGCAGCGCAGCCGCCATGACGTCGAACGATGGGGCAAAAGGCCAAGTAGTCTGGTACATCAGGCTGTTATCCTCGGACACTGCTTCTGGGCGAGATCTGGTAATGATGTCGCCAGTCCGATCAAATACCGGTATGAGATTACAGCAGAATGTATGCCAATCGGCCATTGTGCGACGCCGTCGCGCCTGTGGCTGGTGCCCGGATCGTGTGATGGATTGGCAGGGCGCGAGCCGGTCGGGCCTGTTGAGCGCCGCGCAGAATGCTATTCTTCCGGACCAGTATCCGCCTTTATTCAGACACCGCAAACCTGCCACCCGTGTCGCGCATCGGTACACTGCAATGACCAGCCCTTCGAGCCCCATACACTCCAGTATAGTCACAGACAGACTGAGTTTCCCCGAGGATGAGTCACGTCACCCCTGGTTGACACTGCTGCTGGAAGCCTATCGGATCACCGATGCCGGCGTCGTCGAGGGCATCCGTCGCGAGGAACAACAGGGTCGGCGGCTGGCCTGCGCCAAGGGCTGCGCGGCCTGTTGCCGTTCCCATACCACCATCCCGGTGTATCCGCTGGAGTTGATGGGCATGACTTGGTATGCGGTGGAGCGGCTACCGGCGCCGCTGCGCGCACAGGTGCAGGACAATCTGCAAAACAATGCCGGCCTCGCCGCGTGCCCGTTCCTGGTTGACGAAGCCTGTGCCATTCATCCGCTGCGGCCGCAGGCCTGCCGACATTTCAATGTTTTCGGTCAGGCCTGCGCGGAGGGGGAAGACGCTTATTACACGCGTCGCCAGGACGTGTTGACCCCGATCAGGCGCTATAGGGATCAGGCCACCGACGTGATGCTGCCGTTCTACGGAATACAGCACAAGGCGCAGCGCCGTGCCACCATTGCGACGGGTTCACTAAACGCGTTGGCGACGGTGATGAAAGATTGCAACTGGCCGAGCGTGGCTGCCAGGATGGCCGAGCATGATCAACACAGGACCACCTTGCCGGAATCAAGCTCGTAGCAATGTCGCTGAGTTATTCACCGAACTGCTGCGCTCCGGGCGCGGCCTGCCGGTGCGTAGTGCGACGCCGTTGCAAGTGACGTGCGCTAGCATTCAGTCGTCCTTCCCAAAGTGTTTCGACAGCGTCAGCAACAGCCGTCCGTCGCACAGATTCGTCTCGCCGGAAAAATCCAGGCAGCGGCCCTTGTTCATCGTGGTATCCGTGTAACTCAATGCTATGCCGACGCCATGCGTGGTGCCGGATAGGGTTAGGCAGAAGTCGCTGTAATCGGGGCTGTCGCTGAGTCGATAGCGACCCACGCGGGCGGTCAGGCCCAGGTCATGGGGCAGGGTCGCGGTCGCATCGGCCTGTAGATAATTGGCGTGGCTGTCGAAGTCACGATACAGCTTGAGACCGGCCCAGTGGTAAGTCGCGCCGGCGTAGTATTCCTCCGATGAGTCGAGCAGCGCCTTGACCGCGCCAGGATATGTATAGCGGTACACACCGACATCCCAGTTCAGTTCCTGCGCCGTCGCGCCCGACAAGCCGAGATTGTAATCCAGCTCCACAGTGGCTTTATTGTCATCGGCCGGATCGGCGCCCGGCGCGTCCGGATCAAAAAAATTGACGTTCGACGCCCAGATTCCGGCGTACGCGCCACTGACATGACTGAAGTTGATTTCGCCCTGCACGGCCGGGTGCCCCAGTGTCTGCGAAACACCGCGCCAGACATAGTCCGAGGTCGCGGCCAGATCGGCACTGAATTCCGCCTGTGCCGGTACCGAACCAAGCCCAAGACCGAGAGCGATCATCACTGTTAGGTATTTCATACTGGGCACCTGACGATTGGATTCGGTATCAGACAGCAGCGTGCATGCCAATTGTCCCGGGAACGCGCGCGGGGCGTGCTAAAATTAGCATATCAGGTCATCTGTTCTCAGCGTCCCTTCCCTGCTCATGACAACCACAGTTTACAGCGTCGGCCACAGCAACCGCAGCATCGAACAGTTGCTCGCCCTGCTGCATGAGGCCGGTATCCGGCTGCTGGTCGATGTGCGCAGCCAGCCGGTGTCACAGCGCCATCCGCAGTTTGATGGCGATTCCCTGCGCGCAGAGTTGGAAGAGGCCGGCCTGCAATATCACTGGGCCGGGCGTTCGCTCGGTGGCTTGCGCGGCCCGCGCGCCGATTCGCCGCACATCGCCCTGGCTGAAGACGGATTGCGCGGTTATGCCGATCACATGGGGACGGAGATCTTCAAGAAGGGCGTCGCGCAACTCATCAATCTGGCCGGCCGGTCGAACACGGCGGTGCTGTGCGCCGAGCGCCTGCCGGAGCAGTGTCATCGCCAACTGCTGGCGGACTATCTGCTGCTGCAAGGGCTGACCGTCGTCCACCTGATCGATCCGGGTGAGCGCCGCGATCACCAGCTCAGCGCCCAGGCGCGACGCGAATCCGCGCAGCTGATCTACGACCGGCTCAGCAGCGGAAGTTTGGATTTGTGACAGTGCTTCACCGCGCCGCGGCTTGAGCCGCCGCGCCGTTGCGGGCAGACTGGGCACACTCGCAGAGTGGAGATCATGACATGCCAGGCAAATCACTGACGATTCCCCGACCGGATGAGGCGCTGCCGGGACGCCCCGACAAGATGCCGGTGCCGGAGCGGCACTTCGTCAACGGCAACCGCCTGAGCCCGCCGTTCCCGGAAGGAATGCAACTGGCGCTGTTCGGCATGGGCTGCTTCTGGGGCGCGGAACGCATGTTCTGGACACTGCCGGGCGTATATACCACGGCTGTGGGTTATGCCGCCGGCCTCACGCCCAATCCGACCTATCGCGAGGTGTGCACAGGTTTGACCGGGCACAACGAAGTGGTGCTGGTGGTTTTCGATCCGTCGCAGCTCAGTTATCAGACGCTGCTGAAAGTTTTCTGGGAGGCGCACAACCCCACCCAGGGGATGCAGCAGGGCAATGATGTCGGCACTCAGTACCGCTCCGGGATCTACACCTATGATGCCGCGCAGCAGCAGGCGGCACAGGCTTCACGTGCGGCCTATCAGCAGCAGTTGAACGCCGCCGGTCACGGCGCGGTGACGTCTGAGATATTGCCCGCGCCGGAGTTCTTTTACGCCGAGGATTACCACCAGCAATACTTGGCCAAGAATCCGGGCGGTTACTGCGGCCTGGGCGGCACGGGTGTCAGTTGCGCGCTGTGAGGGCGCACCGCAGCGATTTCAGAAACGAAAGAACAGATCGATCACCGGGTTGTCATGGTGACGCGCGCTGCGGCGGTAAGAGCGGGCGATGCCAATCACCGCGATGCCCAGGACGATCAGCAAGGTCGCGACGATCAGCGACAACAGCGGTGGATACAGCGCGATCAGCAGTCCCGCAACGATCAGAACGATACCGGCGATCATGGTTATCTCCACAGGTAGGCTGACAGTGATTTCAATTCTACACCACGTCACTGCAATGACTGAAAAAGTGGTGGCCGACACGCTCTATACGCTGCGCTATTGCCCGGACTGCGCGGCGCTCAACGATGCATTGTGTGCGGCTTTCTTATCCTGCCCAGAGCACGCCGTGCGGCGCCGCAGCCATTTCTTCAACGGACGCTATGAGAACATCTACATCGCCGCCGATGCCTTGCCGGGTTTGCACACGTTGCTGGCGCAGGCGCGGGACTTTGCCGGCGAGATTACCGGCATCACACCGGGCCGGCTGCGTCTGGGGTTCTGGTTCAATGCCATGCGTCCCGGCGATGTGACCTTGGCGCATGCGCACGACGATGACGACGAACTGCTGTCGGCGGCGTATTATCTGCACGTGCCGGCGCACAGCGGCGATCTGCTGATACACGAGGGCGGGCGTTGCGCGCGGATCACGCCGCGGCCCGGCATGTTCGTATTCTTCGCGCCGCAGCGGCTGCATGAGGTCACACGCAATGACAGCGATCAGCTACGTCTGTCGCTGGGCATCAATTTCGGTCTGGCCGACGCGACCGGTTGAGTGCAGAATCAAGCTGCCGGACGCCGCGCGTCCGGCGACAGCGCGGGGAACGGGGGTAATGCATGGCGAATGATGACAGACTGAACGACGAGTTGCCCAAGTGGGATGTGGCGTTGGCCTCACTGGCGCGCGAGGAGTGCGCGAAGCTGGAGCGGCCGCTGCGCCTGATGGACTTCCACCGGCTGGCCGACGAATACGCCATCCGTTTCGACGACATTATGGACACTGTGTTCAAGCTGGTGATTCATGGCCGGTGGCGTTATCGCGACAGCCGCGGCATGCCGCACGCCATCACCCAGGCGACGCTGGACAGTCTGTATGTCGAACGCCGTCTCCGTTCCGAGGACCTGCAGGTGTTCGACGGCGAGTGGTCGCCAAGCCTGGAGCAGGACTAACCCGCCCTAGCCGTCGCAGACGATCTGATTGCGCCCGGCCTGCTTGGCGCGGTACATGGCCTTGTCGGCGCGCTCGAAGACACTCTCCGCCGAGTCGCCGTCGCGGAATGCGCTGATGCCGCAGGAGATGGTGATGGTCACCGCCTCGCCGCGGAAGTGAAAGCCGCAGGTCTCCACCGCGTTGCGCAGTTTCTCCGCCAGTTCGCGTGCGGCGTTAAGCTCGGCGCCGCTGGTCAGCATGATGAATTCCTCGCCGCCGTAACGGGCCAGAAAATCGGTTTCGCGGATCTGCGTGTGCAGCAGGTTGGCGATGGTGGTCAGCACCTTGTCACCGGCTTTGTGACCGTAGGTGTCGTTGATGCTTTTGAAGTTGTCGACGTCCCAGACAAACAGGCAGAGCGGTGTCTTGAAACGTTTCCAGCGCGCCAGTTCCTGCGCGCTGCGCTCCTGATAGGCGAGCCGGTTGGGGATGCCGGTGAGCGGATCGAGCAGGGCCTGGCTGCGTTCGGTGCTGATGCGCTTGCGTAACTCCGTGGCCTCGTTTTCCAGCGCACCCAGGCGCGTGGTCAGTGTTGAGAGCTGTTGACTCATCTGCTGCTGACGCTCGCCCTCGGTGCTGCGGTAAACCTGCAGGTGTGAGCGCAGCGCGTCGAGACGCTGCTGCACCGATTGCTTGAGATCGCCGATGCTGGTGGCGTCGCGCACGCTCGATTCGATGTCGCGCACGTGATCCTGCACCGCGCGGTCAAGCGCTGCGCCATCCTGCTGCGCGCTGCTGCTGACCTCGTGCGCGCCTTGCAGATTCAGGTCCAGTTCCTGCAGGCGATCAGTGAGTTGTTTCAGAAAGTCTTCGATCTCGCGCTGTTCCTGCTGCACCAGATTGCGCATCTCGGCGATCAGGCCGGCGATGTCTTCCAGAATGTGCGCCCAGTCGGCGGCGCCGTCGACCGCTTCGAGACGCGACTTGATGCCCTCGACGCGCGCATTGAGTTCGGCCGGCAGGGTGAGCCGCTCCAGCAGTTGCAGCAGCATTTCCTGCAGCGAGATCGGCGCCGCTGTGGCGGTCTCTGCCGCCGTCGCCGGCGCGCCGCTCTGGTCCGCCGCGGGCGCCGCTTTGCCGAACAGTTTGCGCAGCACGCCGCCGCCGGCAGCGCCGCTCTTGCCGACGTTGGCATCGACCAGCGCGAAGGCCTCGTGCAGCAGGCCGGCGAATTCATTAAGCAGGGGATCGATGTTATTGCCGGGGACATCGGTGAGGTGTTCGCGCAGCACCTTGGTCTTGCGGCCCAGCCCCTTGGGCAGTTCCAGGCGGTCGAGCAGCCGCGTCAGCGACGGTGTGGTGGCTTTTTCCGTGCGGCGGGCTTTTTTCTTCTGATCGAGGCGCAGCAGGGTGTCGGACATGGCCTCGACGCGTTGGTACAGCACGCTGCCGTCGGCCTTGTCACGGAAGGCGCTGCGCAATGATTCGAGCTGTTCGTCCAGGGTGTCATCCAAACCCTCGGCGGCCAGCGTCAATCGCGAGATGGCCCGCCGCAGCAGGTCTTCGGTGCGGATCCAGAGCTTCTCCTTTTTTTCCAGCTGCTCGAGGCTATCGTAATAACGACGTTTCCACTGCGCGGCTTGTAGGGGATCGTCTTCGGCCATGGGCATGCTGTCTCAGGATTCGGGAACGGTATTGTGCTAGAGGCGCAACGACTCGGGCAGGGTGATGTCCATGGCGATCGGCAGATGATCGGACAGCGGCACATTGAGCACGTGGGCGCTGTCGACCTGTAGCGTCGGCGTCACCAGGATGTGATCGATATTACGCTGCGGACGCCAGCTCGGGAAGGTGTTCAGGCCATGCGTGGGCTCGCGCATCAGGGTTGCGTTGATCAGGTAATCCATCTCAGGGCTGTGGGAGCGGCAATTGAGATCGCCCATCAGGATCACATGACGCTCGCTGTTGATCAGTTCGCTGATGAAGCCGAGCTGGTGCAGACGCGCACGGCGGCTCAAGGCCAGATGCACGATCAGCACCGTGAGTCCGTGCACGGAATCGCCGTAGCGCACCAGCAGCACTCCGCGACCGGGAATCCGCCCTGGCAGTTTGTGTTCGCGGATATAGCTGGGTTGCAGGCGGCTGAGGATGCCGATGCTGTGCTGCGCGAAGCGGCCCAGACTGCGGTTGGTCTGGTCGTACCAGTAGGGGAACCGGCCGCGCGCGGCCAGGTATTCGGTCTGATTGATGTGGCTGCTGCGGATGCTGCCGGCATCGACTTCCTGCAGGCCGACCAGGTCGTAATCGCTGACCAGGTTGGCGATGGTGTCGAGGTTGCCGCTGCGCTGCGCGAACGGCAGCACATGCCGCCAGCTCTGCGTCAAGTACTGACGGTAGTGGCTGGTGGTGATGCCGGTCTGGATGTTGAAGCTCAGCAGCCGCAGCCGCCGGCCACTGTGTGCAGCGGGCGGTGTGTGCGCAGTGCGCGCGGCCGTGCTGCCGCCGAGAGTCAGATCGGACACACCATCTCACCCAGCTTCTCCGTCAGCTTGAAGTTTTCGCTGTAGTCCACGGGACAATCGATGACGCTCACCGTGTTGTCATTGAGCGCCTGTTGCAGCACGCTCATGAGTTCGGCGCTGGAGTTCACCCGGTAGCCTTTGGCGCCGAACGACTCTGCGTATTTGACGAAGTCCGGGTTGGTGAATTTGACGTGCGAGGTGCGCTTGAAATAATTCATCTGTTTCCACTCGATCAAGCCGTAGCCGCAGTCGTTCCAGATCAGGATAACGATCGGTGTCTTGATGCGCAGCGCGGTTTCGATTTCCTGCGAGTTCATCATGAAGCCGGCGTCGCCGGTCACCGCCACCACGGCGCGGTCCGGGTAGGCCAGCTTGGCGGCGATGGCGCCGGGCACGGCAATGCCCATGCTGGCGAAGCCGTTGGAGATAATGCAGGTATTCGGATGCTCGCAGCGGAACATGCGCGCCATCCACATCTTGTGGGCGCCGACGTCGCAGATCACGATGTCGTCCAGCTTGAGCGCGGTGCGCAGATCCCAGATGATCTTCTGCGGTTTGACCGGGAAGCCGTCGTCGCGGCCATGCTGTTTCATTTCGCTGATCAGCGCCTCGCGCAGCGCACGCATGGCCGGACCCTGGTTGGGCCGGGCGAGTTGCGCTATGCGCGGCAGGCTGTGGCGGATGTCGCCGACCACGCTGACCTCGGTGCAGTAGTTGGCATCGATTTCGGGCGGTGAGGAATCGATGTGGATCAGCTTGCGGTCGCCGGTCGGGTGCCAAAGATAAGGGTGGTATTCGACCAGGTCGTAACCGATGCAGATGATGACATCGGCGCGCGAAAAACCGCAGCTGATGTAATCGTTGGCCTGCAGGCCGGCGCTGCCCAGCGCCATCGGGTGTTTGAATGGCAGCACACCCTTGGCCATGAAGGTGTTGGCCACCGGGATGTTGAGCTGGGCGGCGAAGTCCGCCAGTTGCGACCAGGCCCCGGCGCGTACCACGCCGTTGCCGGCCAGGATGATCGGGTTCTTGGCATTGGAGATGAGGTCGGCGGCATTTGTCACCTGTTCACTGGGCGGTTCGGGAATGGCCGCCTGGCGCACCGGCAGGGGCGTCGCGATGATGTCCATCTCGGCGATGTTTTCCGGGAATTCGATGAAGCACGCGCCCATCTTTTCGGTCTGTGCCAGATCGAAGGCCTTGCGCACCACTTCAGGGATGATGTTCGGCGTCAGCAGCCGCGAGGAATACTTGGTGATGGAACGGAACATCTGTTCCAGGTCGAGCACCTGATGCGATTCCTTGTGCAGGCGGTTGGTACCGGCCTGACCGGAGATCGCCACCACCGGCGCGTGATCCATGTTGGCGTCGGCGACGCCGGTGACCAGATTGGTGGCACCCGGCCCGAGTGTGGACAGGCATACACCGGCGCGGCCGGTGAGCCGGCCGTAGACATCGGCCATGAAGGCGGCACCCTGTTCATGGCGCGTGGTGATGAACCGGATCGGCGAATCCAGCAGGGCATCCATCATATCCAGATTCTCTTCGCCCGGGATGCCGAAGATATATTCGACACCTTCGTTCTCCAGACATTTGAGGAATAACTCGACCGCCTTCATCAGCGCTGTCCGGCGGCCGGCTTATTTGCCATGCGCCGCCGCGCTTTCTTTCTTGATCAGAAAATCGACTACCTTGAGGAGTGCGTCGTTGCCGCCGGCCATGCCGACATCGGTGCGGTACTTGCCGTTGATGATGATCGCCGGCACACCGGTGAGGCCGTAACGCTCGCCCATTTGTTTGGAGCGACGCACCCTGGTTGCAACGGAGAATGATCCCATGGCATTGCGGATGTCGTCTTCCTTCACGCCGTGCGCCGTGAAGAACGTGATCACGTCCTTGTCGGTATTCATCGGCGTGTGCTCTTCGTGTATGGCATGGAACAGCGGTTCATGAATCTTGGCGACGACGCCCAGATCCTCGGCGGAGTAGTAGGCGCGCGCCAGCAGTTCCCAATTGGGATTGAATGCGGCCGGCAGACGGATGAAGGTGACGTTGGCGGGTTTGTGCTTGAGCCAGGCTTCGAGAGCGGGTTCCAGGTGGAAGCAATGCGGGCAGGCATACCAGAATACTTCCGTCACCTCGACAGTGGCGCTGCTCTCGGTCGGTTGCGGCGGGGTGATGAGTTGATAGTGCGTGCCTTCCTGGTACTGCTCCGGCGCGGATTGCGCGCAGGCCAGCAGCGGAATAATCAGGAGCAATGCGGCAAAACCGCGGCCAAGTGCACTCATGGTTCCTCCAAAGGTCTATCGATGGTGATCAAGATGCAGTCAAGATACAAGTTTTCGTAGGCGCTGACTATGCCGGCGGCGCCACTGGAAACAATTTGCCACAAACAAAAAGGCGGCACATGGCCGCCTTTTGTTGTCAGAGATAGTAAAGCAACTGCCTCAGTGCAGGCCCTGCACATAGTCGGCGACCGCCTTTATTTCGGAATCGCTCAGCTTGGCCGCGACCATCTGCATCATCTTATTGGGATCGTTGGCGCGAGTGCCGTCCTTGAAGCTCTTGAGTTGATTGGCGACGTAGGTGGCGTGCTGGCCGCCCAGCGAGGGGAATTTGGCGACCGGGTTGCCGGCGCCCGAGGGCCCATGGCAGCCCAGACAGGCCGAGGCGCCGGAGGTGTTGTTACCGCCGCGGTAGAGTTTCTCGCCCTGCGCCACCAGATCTTTGTTGGCGCCTCCGGGTTTGCGCTTCTGACTGGAGAAGAAGGCGGCAACATCGGCCATATCCTGCGGGCTCAGGGGTGCCGCCATGCCATTCATGGTGGCGTTGGTGCGCACGCCGGCCTTGAACTCAGTGAGCTGCTTGATGATATAGGCTTCGCCCTGTCCCGCCAGTTTCGGCCACTCCGGGTTGACGCTGTTGCCGTCTTCGCCGTGGCAGCCGGCGCAGGCGGCGGACTTGGTATGGCCGACGCCGGCATCACCCGCCGCCAGGACATTTGCGCTGCCGATGGCGAACCAGATCAGGCCGGCGGTGATTGCGATAAGCTTGTTCATGTTCAATAAACTCCTAGACTGCGTCGACCAGTGGCAAGGCCTCTCTGCATGCGCGTGCTACACTGCACGCGACCGTCGCCAGCGGTTAAAAAAGCGGGCCCACTGTATACCAGCCGGCATGAGCCGGGTCAACCGTCAGTCCCTTCGCGCACCGATTTACCTGACCCTGCGGTCACCGAGACATGCCTATGAGTACCGCGCCTTTATTTGCCACCTTTCTGAAAAGTGCTCCGAATATCCGTTCAGCGCCACCCGATCAGGGTCGGGAGGTGGCCTTCGCCGGACGTTCCAACGCCGGCAAGTCCAGTGCCCTGAATGCGATCACCGGGGTACGTTCCCTGGCGCGCACCAGCAAAACCCCGGGGCGCACCCAACTGCTGAATTTTTTCTCGCTCGATGCCGGTCGTCGGCTGGTGGATCTGCCTGGCTACGGTTATGCGCGTGTGCCTGAAGCAGTCAAGGCGCAGTGGCAGGCCGCGATCGGGGAGTATCTACAGAAAAGAACCGCCCTGTGCGGGCTGGTACTGGTGATGGATGTGCGTCATCCCCTCACCGATCAGGACGTGCAGATGCTGCGTTGGTGCGAAGCCGCGCAGTTGCGCGTGCATGTCCTGCTCACCAAGGCCGATAAGCTGAATCGCGGCCCCGGTCTGGCGGTGCTGCAAAAGGTGCGCAAGGATTTGGCGGCGTATCAGTTACCAGTGTCGTTGCAATTGTTTTCGGCACTCAAACACGCGGGCGTAGATGAGGCACGGGTACTGTTGACGGAATGGTTGACGGATGATGCCGGCTGAAACGCGGGCAAAAAAAGCCCCGGTCGTTAAGGGGGAAATAACCGGGGCCAACATTACCCGGTTTGGGGAAACCGGGCCGTTATGCCCGCTCAGGGAGGGAGAGCGGGCGAGCGCCATAAGGCGCTCTAAAAATCTGTGACTCGTTCAGGCAATCTTAGTTCAGTTTGCCAACTCTGCGCGACTGGTTCAATACTGCACTTGGGTCATGTGATAATCATAGAACGAAATTTGCCGCTTGTTTGTTACAATTTGTAAATTGACTTGTCTGATATCCATTCCCACCTGGGGCAGGACCGGGTCTGCCGGTTTGTAGACAAACCCACCGATTCATGCATAATGGCGCCACGTTCGTGGCTGTTGACTGAGTAATCGGTCTTGCGAACCTGGTCAATGGCTCCCACTATCAGCCAAGAACGCACGATCCGTCATCCTATGGCTAAACTCCTGGTTCTGAACGGACCCAATCTCAATCTGCTGGGAAGCCGCGAGCCTGAGCATTACGGCCAGACCGGCCTGGATGAGATCCAGCGCCAGTTACAGGCCCAGGCCCAGGCGGCCGGGCATGAGTTGGAGGCTTTTCAGAGCAACGCCGAGCACGCCCTGGTGGAGCGGATTCATGCCGCCGGACGTGATGGCACCGCCTTTATTATCTTCAACCCGGCGGCGTTCACCCACACCAGCGTGGCGCTGCGCGATGCCCTGCTGGGCGTGAAGATTCCTTTCATCGAGGTGCACCTTTCCAATGTCCACGCCCGTGAGGCGTTCCGCAGTCATTCCTATTTTTCCGATATAGCGGTGGGTGTGATCAGCGGTCTGGGCGCGCAGGGTTATGCACTGGCCCTGGCCGCGGCATTGCGGCACCTGTCCACTTAACGAAAGCGTCAGCCAAGGTTCCTGTATGGATATTCGCAAAGTCAAAAAATTGATCGAACTGCTCGAAGAATCCGGCATCGCGGAGATCGAAATCCGCGAGGGCGAGGAATCGGTACGCATCAGTCGGTATGGTCAGTCGCCGATGGTCATGCAGGCGCCGGCTGCTATGCAGGCACCTGCGCCGGTTGCCGCGGCGGCCCGGCCGGCTGAGTCCGCTGCCGACGCGGTGCCGGCCGGACATATGGTGAAGTCGCCGATGGTCGGTACCTTCTACCGCTCATCCAATCCCGGCGCCAAGCCCTTCGTTGAGATCGGCCAGCGGGTCAGCGTCGGCGAGACCTTGTGTATCATCGAGGCCATGAAGATGCTCAATCAGATCGAGGCCGATGCGGCTGGCGAGATTGCGGCCATCCTGGTCGAGAGCGGCCAGCCGGTGGAATTCGGTCAGCCCTTGTTTGTCATCAAGTAATCCCAAGTCCCGAGCCGGGCGCTGAGATCTTCACAAGATGCTGGATAAAATCGTCATCGCCAACCGCGGTGAAATCGCCCTGCGTATTCTGCGGGCCTGCCGCGAGATGGGTATCAAGACCGTCGCCGTGCATTCCACGGCCGACCGTGAACTCAAGCATGTGCGCCTCGCCGATGAGTCGGTGTGCATCGGTCCGCCGCCATCCGCGGAAAGTTATCTGAACATCCCGGCGCTGATCAGCGCCGCGGAGGTCACCGATGCCGTGGCCATTCACCCCGGCTACGGGTTCCTGTCCGAGAACGCCGATTTCGCCGAGCGTGTCGAACAAAGTGGCTTCATCTTTATTGGCCCGCGCCCGGAAACCATCCGTCTGATGGGTGACAAGGTCTCCGCGATCCGCGCCATGAAGGCCGCCGGCGTGCCGACCGTGCCGGGTTCCGATGGCGCGCTCGGCGAGGATGCCGACGAGATCCTGAAGATCGGCAACGAGATCGGGTACCCGGTAATCATCAAGGCATCCGGTGGTGGCGGCGGGCGTGGCATGCGCGTGGTGCACAGCGAGGCGCATTTGCTCAGCGCCATCGACCTGACCCGTGCCGAGGCCCAGGCGGCCTTCGGCAATCCGGAAGTGTATATGGAGAAGTATCTGGATCATCCGCGTCACATCGAGTTCCAGGTGCTGGCCGATACGCACGGCAATGCCATTCATCTGGGCGAGCGCGACTGCTCCATGCAGCGCCGCCACCAGAAGGTCGTCGAAGAATCACCCGCGCCGGGCCTCACCGATAAACAACGCAAGACCATGGGTGAGCGCTGCGCCGAGGCCTGCCGCAAGATCAGCTATCGCGGCGCCGGCACCTTCGAGTTCCTGTATCAGGACGGCAAGTTCTATTTCATCGAGATGAACACCCGCGTCCAGGTGGAACATCCTGTCACTGAAATGGTTACCGGCGTGGATATCGTCAAGGAACAACTGCGGATTGCCGCAGGCGAGGAACTGGCCTACGCGCAGAAGGACATCCAGTGGCGCGGCCATGCCGTGGAGTGCCGCATCAACGCCGAAGATCCGAAAACCTTCATGCCCTCCCCGGGTACCATCACCCAGTACCACGCCCCCGGCGGCCCGGGCATCCGCGTCGATTCACACATCTACAACGGTTACCGCGTACCGCCATATTACGATTCCATGATCGGTAAGCTGATCGCCCACGGCGAGACCCGTGAGTCGGCGCTGGCCCGTATGCGCACCGCCCTGAACGAGATCGTCATCGAAGGCATCAAGTGCAACATCCCGCTGCATCAGGATATCCTCAAAGACGCCGCTTTCCAGGCCGGCGGCACGGATATTCATTATTTGGAGAAGAAGCTGGGGCTTTAAGTGCAACTCTTAGTCTTGAAGTTTTTAGGTTTAACTGAAAAATTCATACGCTAAAGGTTTACAGCTCACAGCTCATTCATGTCTTGGCTGCAACTCTCCTTCGACGCCGCACGCTACGATCCTGACTGGCTCGGTGATCAACTGAGCGCGGCCGGCGCCGTCTCGGTGACTTTGCAGGATGCGGCCGATCAGCCGGTGTACGAGCCACCGCCGGGCGCCACGCCCTTGTGGTCGCACACGCGGGTGGTCGGCCTGTTCGCCGCCGATGCGGATCTGGGCGAGGTACAGGCGAAGCTGCGCGCTGCGCTGAAACGCGACGATCTGCCGGGCTGCCGAATCGAAACCCTCGAAGACCGCGATTGGGTACGGGCCTGGATGGACGACTTCCACCCGATGCAATTCGGCGCGCGTCTGTGGGTCTGCCCCAGCAATCAGGCGCCGCCCGAGCCGCAGGCCGTCAATATCCTGCTTGATCCCGGCCTCGCTTTCGGTACTGGCACTCATCCCACTACCGCACTGTGTCTGGAATGGCTGGACGCACACGCGCCGCGCGCGGCAAGCGTTATCGACTATGGTTGCGGTTCCGGCATCCTGGCGATCGCGGCGGCCCTGTTGGGTGCGCGCGAAGTGCAAGCGGTGGACATTGATCCGCAGGCCCTGCTGGCGACTGCACAGAATGCGCAGGCCAACGCGGTCGCCGCGGCCATACATGCGCACGCGCCGGATCAGCTGCCGTTGCGGCACTACGATCTGGTCCTGGCCAATATATTGGCTGGTCCTCTGCAGGAGCTTGCCCCGCGTTTCGCCGGACTGTTGCGGCCCGGCGGGGCGGTGGTGCTGGCCGGCCTTCTGGAGGCGCAAGCCGACGAAGTGGCACAGGCCTATGCGCCTTGGTTCGATCTCGAACCCAAAACGGTCCGCGCCGGTTGGGCGCGCCTGGTCGGACTGAGAAAGGCGTCTTGATCGCGCTACAATAGCGTCTTTCCTGACCTGTCGAGTGACACGATGAGCGGTTCAAGCCACGCCACGTTGACCCAATGTCCGCACTGCGACACCGTGTTCCAGGTGAGCGACGAGCAGTTGCATGTCGCGCAGGGTCGCGTGCGTTGCGGTCGCTGTCAGGGCGTATTTGACGCACTCGTCCATCTCTATGAACAGACCGACGAGAATGACGCCGCCACGCCGCGTGAACCACACGCCAGCGCCCAGACCTGGGAGTCTGACGAACCGGACGACACGCCTTATATCGTCGCCAGCCGGGAGGATAACCCATGGACCCCGACACAGGACACGGTCGAAGCGGCGGTGACGGCGCCGGCGCCGGATACAGGTGCCGCGGAGGCCGTCGCACCAGAGTCTGCCGAAACTGCGGCCGAGGCTGCTCCCGATGTCAACTTGGTGGAGACACTGCCGCACATCGACATCGTGGATGTGCTGCGCGATCAACTGGGAGAGCAGGCCCCGCCACCGGGCGCGTCCCGCAGCATCGTCTGGTCGCTGCTGGCAGTGCTGCTGATGCTGGCCCTTGGTGGACAATATCTTTTTTTCGCCCGCGCCGACCTGGCTCAATACGAGCCGCTGCGACCCTGGTTGCAGCGTGCCTGCACCTACCTCGGCTGCGAGCTGCCGCTGCGTCACGCCCCTGAGCAGATCGAATTGCTGAACCGGGATGTGATTTCCCACCCGCGCATCCGCAACGCGCTGTTGATCAACGCCACCTTCGTCAACCGTGCCAGCTATGCCCAGGTTTACCCCGTGTTGCAGATAACCCTGTCGAACGAGAGCGGCACCGTGGTGGCTATGCGCCGCTTCCTGCCCGAGGAGTATCTGGGGCAAGGCGCGCGGATCGCCACCGGCATGGTGCCGGACGCGCCGGTGCGTGTGGTCCTGGAGGTGGTTGAACCGAAACACAGCGCCACGTCTTTTCAGTTCGAGTTTCTCTAAAAGTCTTTAGCCAAATCGCCGTAGACTCAGTGTGTCTGCTCCGTGGTTACACGCGCTCATCGGTGGCCGATGTTTTGTCGTCCGCTCCTCTCGATACGATGAGCGCCTCTCTTGTGGCAGCGCAGACCCTCCTCTCCAACGAAGACACAGCAATTGCCATGCCGCGTTGCGTGTACGCAAATCCTGTGCGATCGCACACCGCAGACATCAGCAGCACTACACGACAGCGCCGATTGCAGGTATCATTCCTGCCTTTCCGCCCACACAACTATGCCGCGCACGATGCGCCGCTGATAACATGCAAATCGGACCGTACACGCTGAAAAACAATCTGGTGCTGGCGCCCATGGCGGGCGTCACCGATCGGCCGTTCCGCCAGCTCTGCAAACAGCTTGGCGCGGGCATGGCCGTGTCCGAGATGGTGTCGTCGAATTCATTGTTGTGGGGCAGCGCCAAGACGCAGCGGCGCGCCAATCATGTTGGCGAAACGGAACCCAAGTCGGTGCAGATCGCCGGCGCCGATCCGGCCATGATGGCGCACGCGGCGCGCTACAACGCCGATCAGGGTGCGCAGATCATCGACATCAACATGGGCTGCCCGGCCAAAAAAGTCTGCAATGTGATGGCCGGCTCCGCGCTGCTGCAGAACGAGCGGCTGGTCGCGCAGATTCTGGAAGCCGTCATTGGCGCGGTGGACATTCCCGTGACGCTGAAGATCCGCACCGGCTGGGACAAGGATCACCGCAACGGCATCCACATCGCCCGGATCGCCGAGCAGTCCGGCGTGGCGGCGCTTGCCGTGCATGGCCGCACCCGCGCCTGCGCTTACAGCGGCGATGCCGAATACGACACCATCCGCGCCATCAAGGGCGCCGTGTCGATACCGGTGATCGCCAACGGCGACATCACCACACCCGAGAAGGCGCGGCATGTACTCGATTACACCGGTGCCGACGGCATCATGATCGGCCGCGCGGCACAGGGCTGGCCGTGGATCTTCCGCGAGATCGCGCATTACCTCGCCAGCGGAGCGATACTGCCGGAACCACCCGTCGAGGAAATCCGCGATACCCTGCTCGGACATCTGGACAATCTGTACGAATTTTATGGCGAGCACACCGGTGTGCGGATGGCACGCAAACACATTTCCTGGTACAGCAAAGGTCAGGTTGGTGGCGCGGTATTCCGCGATCAGGTGAATCGCGCGGAAACGGTAGAACAACAAATAACCATGACGCGCGAATTCTTCGACCGTCTGGCAACGGGAGAGGAGATGGCCGCATGACAGCCACAGCGACTGACCACCGGTCCACACACAGCAACTTGAAGCAGCCTGTCAAGGAGCGCCGCAACCAACCCTTGAGCAGTTGCGTGCAGACCGTTCTGGAGCTTTATTTCATGGACATGGACGGACACAAGCCCGGCGACCTCTATGGAATGGTGATCGGCGAAGTGGAAAAACCACTGCTGGAAACCGTGCTGCGCCACACCCGCGGCAACCAGACTACGGCGGCGGAGATCCTCGGCATGAGCCGCAGCACCTTGCGCAAGAAACTCCGCGAGTACCGGCTGGACTGAGCCGTGATGATTCAACGCAAAGGACGCTAAGGCGCAGAGGACGCAAAGGTAATTGGAATGCTGTCAGGAATCATGACATGTCGATAACGGGTGAGGCGGATCGCGAGCCACACCCCGAGTGCTTAACAAGCTTTGCGTCCTCTGTACCTTTGCACTTTTCACTTTAACCAATCGGATAACCCATATGGCTGGCATCAAACGCGCGCTGATCAGCGTCTCGGACAAAAACGGCATTGTAGATTTCGCGCGTCGCCTGCAATCGGCTGGTGTCGAGATACTTTCCACCGGCGGCACCGCCAAACTGCTTGCCGACAATGGCATACCCGTCATCGAGGTGTCCGATTACACCGGCTTTCCCGAGATGATGGACGGCCGACTCAAGACACTGCATCCCAAAGTACACGGCGGTCTGCTGGGACGACGCGGCACCGACGATGCGGTGATGGCCAGGCATGGCATCGCGCCCATCGACCTGCTGGTGGTGAATCTGTATCCCTTCGAGCAGACCGTGGCGCGCCCCGATTGCGATCTGCCCACCGCCATCGAGAATATCGACATCGGCGGCCCGGCCATGCTGCGCGCCGCGGCGAAGAATCACGCCAGCGTCACGGTGCTGGTGGACAGCGCCGACTACGCTGACCTGCTCGACGAAATGACCGCGCATCACGGTGAGATCAGTGATGCCACGCGCTACTGGCTGGCGGTTAAAGCCTTCGAACACACCGCGCGCTACGATGGTGCCATCGCCAATTATCTGGGCTCGATACAGCCCAATGGCGCACGGGCCCGTTTCCCGCGTACCCTCAGTCTGCAATATCGGCGCGCGCAGGACATGCGCTACGGCGAGAATCCGCACCAGCAGGCTGCGTTCTATGTAGAGCATCAGATCAACGAACCCAGCGTGGCGAGCGCCAGCCAGTTGCAGGGCAAGGAACTGTCTTACAACAATGTCGCCGATACCGATGCCGCGCTGGAATGCGTCAAGGCCTTTACTGAAGGTCCGGCCTGCGTCATCGTCAAACACGCCAATCCCTGCGGCGTGGCGCTGGGCGCGCATCAACTCGAAGCCTATGACCGCGCCTACCGCACCGACCCGACCTCCGCCTTCGGCGGCATCATCGCCTTCAATCAGCCGCTCGATGCCGTGACCGCGCAGGCTATCATTGAACGGCAATTCGTCGAAGTGATCATCGCGCCGGGCGTCGCCGATGACGCCATGCCCATCCTGGCGACCAAAAAGAATGTGCGCGTGCTGAGCTGCGGCGTCTGGGGCGCGCAGCGCGAACCCGGTCTGGATTTCAAACGCGTCAACGGCGGCCTGCTGGTGCAGGAGCGCGATCTGGGCAGCGTGCAACGCAGCGATCTGAAAGTGGTGACGCGGCGCGTGCCCAGCGAGGCGGAGTTGCGTGACCTGCTGTTTGCTTGGCGTGTGGCGAAGTTCGTTAAATCCAACGCCATCGTCTACTGCCGCGACAACATGACCATCGGCATCGGCGCCGGCCAGATGAGTCGCGTGTACAGCGCACGCATCGCCGGCATCAAAGCCGCCGACGAGAATCTGGAAGTGCACGGCTCGGTCATGGCCAGCGACGCCTTCTTCCCATTCCGCGACGGCATCGACGCCGCCGCGGCGGCCGGTATCAGCGCCGTGATCGAACCGGGCGGCTCGATGCGCGACGATGAAGTCATCGCCGCCGCCGACGAACACGGCATGGCGATGGTGTTCACGGGGATGCGGCATTTCCGGCATTGATTGGCGGTTCAAGAAGTGAGTTAGCTATGAAAGTACTGATCATCGGTGGTGGCGGACGTGAACACGCGCTGGCGTGGCGCGTGGCGCAGGCGGCGCGTATCACGAAGGTTTATGTGGCGCCTGGCAATGCCGGTACGGCACGCGAGGCCAAGGTCGAGAATGTCGGCATCGCCGCTGACGATGTCGCCGTGCTGCTGGACTTTGCGCGTGCGCAGGCCATCGATCTGACCATCGTCGGTCCCGAGGTGCCGCTGGTCTTGGGTGTGGTCGATACTTTCCAAGCACACGGTCTGCGTTGTTTCGGTCCCTTACAGGCCGCGGCGCAGCTCGAAGGCTCCAAGGCCTACGCCAAGGATTTTCTCGCCCGCTATAAAATCCCCACCGCCGCCTACGGCGTGTTCACCGATGCCGAGCTGGCCTGCGCTTACATCGCCAAGGTCGGCGCGCCGATTGTGGTGAAGGCCGATGGGCTGGCGGCCGGCAAGGGTGTGGTGGTCGCGCACAGCGTTCAGGAAGCGCAGGACGCGGCGCGCGGCATGCTTGAAGATCAGGCCTTTGGCGCGGCCGGTGCGCGCGTGGTCGTGGAGGAGTTTCTAGTTGGTGAGGAGGCTAGCTTCATCGTCATGGCCGACGGCATGCACGCGCTGGCGCTGGCCACTTCACAGGACCACAAGGCGCGCGACGATGATGATCTGGGCCCGAACACCGGCGGCATGGGCGCCTATTCACCCGCGCCGGTGGTGACGCCGGCACTGCATGCGCGCGTCATGCGCGAAGTGATCGAGCCGACGCTGCGCGGTATGGCGGCGGACGGTCATCCGTACACGGGCTTTCTCTATGCCGGTCTGATGATCGCGCCGGACGGCACGACCAAGGTGCTGGAGTTCAACTGCCGCATGGGCGATCCCGAGACCCAGCCTATCATGCTGCGGCTGCGTTCCGATCTCACCCTGCTCTGCGAGGCCGCGCTCGATCAGCGTCTCGATCAGGTGCAGGCCGACTGGGACCCGCGCCCGGCGCTCGGCGTGGTACTGGCCGCGGGCGGTTATCCGGTCGACTATCGCAAAGGCGATGTCATCAGCGGCCTGCCGCAACACGATGCACCCGATGCCAAGGTCTTTCATGCCGGCACCGCGCTTAAAGGTGATCAGGTGATCACCACCGGCGGCCGCGTGCTGTGTGTCTGCGCACTCGGTGCCAGTGTGCGCGCCGCACAAGCACGCGCCTATGAAGTGGTGCGGCAGATAAAATGGCAAGGCATGTTCCATCGTTCCGACATCGGTTACCGCGCCATCGCCCGCGAATAAGCGCCGCCCTCAGTACCCAGTCGTTCTTCGCTAATCGAACTTCACAGGGCTCTGCTGCCGGGTATTCACGTGGAGCGTGAAGATATCGGGACGCGCGTAATGACCGGCAACATCAAGCGCCCGCTTGGCGATGCCGACCCGCTGCCTGTCCAGTTCGACATAGAGAATGCCCGGTTCATTGTGCAGCGGTCCGGCGACGATATCGCCACCCGGCGCAATGACAACCGAATCGCCTGGATTCACCCATTCATCCTTCTCAGGGTAGAGTTGGGCGTTGTCCTGGAGATCCTGCGGAAAGTCACTGGCTCTAAGAATGTTGCCGCTGCCCACCACCCAGCAGCCGCCTTCCCGGGCGATGTGCTGCAGGGTTCCGATCCAACCATTGCCGCTGTCATACGTGGGCGCGATATAGATCTCGACGGCCTGCGAGTACAGTGCGTACCTTGCCAGCGGCATGTAGTTCTCCCAGCAGATCAGGCTGCCGAGCCTGCCGCAGGGCGTCTCGACCACCTTCAAGCCGGTGGCGTCGCCGAATCCCCAGACCATGCGCTCGGGATTGGTGGGCATGAGTTTCCGATGCCGGTTTATGATGGCGCCGTCCGCGGCAATGACGACAACCGTGTTGTATAAGGTCGCTCGACTCAACGCGCTGTCCCGCTCGTTGATGCCGCAAACCACCGTTACCTTGTGCTGCCTGGCGGCCTCACACAGCGGCTGCAAGTCGCCGGCTTCAAGAGTAACGGCGTTATCCAGCAGACGCGCATGCAATGCTTCGCTCAATCCCCAGTCCCCGCCTGGCCGCAGACGCCAGATCCACGCCGGGTAGCCGGGGATGAATGCTTCGGGAAAAATAATAAGTTCCGCGCCGGCCCCGGCGGCCTCATCAATGAGTGCCACCGCGCGTTGGATTGTGTCGTCGCGATTGAGAATACAGGGTGGGTGTTGGACAACCGCAATCTTCGCCATGGCGTATAAATTCCCTTACGCATATTCGATACAATACCGTGCGACTGCCCGCGCGCGTATGGGCTTCACAGATCAGTCGTTCGCCAGAGAATGCCGGTGAGCTCCGCTCAGAGCTTCACCGGCGGGGTTTCTGCAGCGCGAGACTTATTTTACCGGCGCCATCAAGTGCTGGTAGGGCGTACCTGCCCACATCACGTAGGGGACCGATGTGTCGGGATCGGCGCTCTTCGGATAATTATCGTAGAAGCTGGCCTCGGCGCCGACGATCATCACGTGCGGTCCGGTCTTGATCCAATGATTATTGGCCTCGGGCTTGGCCGCATACGGGTCGGTATTGCTGGCGTCCGTTCCACCTGACAGCATGTACATGAAACCGACTTTACCGGCTGGCGGGGCCGCGTGCCCGATCAATGCATGCACCCATTCCATGGCGTTCTTGTCCATGCACATGGGGTCGGGACCGGGTGTCGCCGGATTGTCCGCCATGCAGGTGAAGCCGTTCGTGCCCTCGCGCAGCGTGCGCATTTTGCCGTCCGCTTCCATGGCCATGATGGTCGCGCCCTTCGCGACCTTGACCGGCGCCGCGGACATCGCGCTCGCGATCATTTTCTTGTCAGTGGCCGGCGCCTTTGTGCCTGCGGCATGGGCATTCATCAGCAACGCAAACGATGAAGCGATCAGGATCACGCCGCTGGAAATGTTGTGTAGTCCGTGCATCGATGTCTCCTTCAGTTGGGTGGGTGGAAGAAGTAAAGATCAGGAAGTACCACGTCACTGCCAGCGTCAAGCTACCCCCGCGCCGGTTCCGCGTCAATCGACGTCCGGAAAGCATTGACCGGGAGCAACTGGTGATCGAGATTGGCGATGACGGTAATGGCCAGGAGAGGCGGGCTGGTGACCCGGCCGTGGACTGAACAGCATGGAATTTCGCGTCAAGGAACTGGGCAGCCGGATCCGCTGGCTACCACGCGATCCGAAGGGTTGCCGGGTGTGCCGGGAGATGCCACTGAACGCCTGACGCGTCCCCGGCCGGGCCCCGTAGGGCGCAGCCTGTGCGCCCTTTCTCCCCGTTTCACACGCCCGCCAAATCCCCACTCGCTGCGCGATTGG
>JBGPWJ010000215.1:0-4624 GCA_041492115.1 Gammaproteobacteria bacterium | reverse complement strand
GACCTGCGTGCTGGACGGAAACAGCAGTTCCTCTTCCAGCACGAACAGATCGCGGTTCAGGTTCAATACTTCCGATTTTAGGGATTGGACTTGCTCGTCGATAGCCGCCGCGGGTGCATTGGCGGCATGAGCGCCGGTGCCAAACAGCAACAGCATTGCCCATGTCACTTGCAGTAAAACTAATCGAAGCAGTCCCCTCGCCCCCGACGGGGGGAGAGGGCCAGGGTGAGGGGTCTGTGAAGTGGCACGGACACTGATCGACTCACCATTTATCCCCCTCACCCCAACCCTCTCCCTCAAGGGAGAGGGGGTCAACTGTTGTGCCGAATTTCGCAATTTGTTCATGCTCCGATAGTCCCATTCACAATAGGTTGAAACGCGGTAACACTGTCCATGAGACTGGCGCTGCCCAGACCGTTGCCGGGAAACAGGCCGGCGAAGTTGCCTTGTTCGCCGTGCAGCGCCATGTAATTCAGAACGACGGTTTCGGCGAGCAGATTGACGTTATTGGCCGCGGGACTGCCGGCGGTTTCCACCGAGCCGTCGTCGCGGAACCAGCCGATCTGCTGATGCCGGGCCTGTGCGCTCGGCGTGGCGCCCAGCAATGTCGGCCGAGCCGTGGGGCTGTACACCAGAAAGAAAGACGCGGCGGTATCGGAGTTGTCGCCGGTCCACACGCCTTTGCCGCGGCCATCAACAGAATCATCGACCATGCCGTTGCTGGCCAACGAACCGTCGCTGAACACATAGACCATCAGTGGTACGCCGACGCGCGCCGCGTATTCCAGACAGGCGCCGATGCAGCGACCGGCGCGCAGATCGCGCAACTCGCCAGTGGAGCGGTCACCGGTGTGATAATCGAAGCCGCCCATGCTGATGGTGCCGGCACCGGCGAAGCCGTTGGTCACCAGTTTCATGACCGAGGCGGTTTTCCGGAATTCGCCGTCGTTGTCGAACTCGGACTGAGTGAAGATGCCACCAGTGCCGACGATGTTGGTGTCGATGGACGGGTTCAAGGTCGCGGGGTTGCCATAGCGGTCCACCAGATCGGCGGACTTCACGTAGCCGCATTTCACCAAGTCCTTCACCACCGCATCAATGCTGATCTTGGTGTCGACCTTGCCGAGCTTCATCGCGCTAATGCGTTCAATGGACTCCATGACCGCGACGGCATCCTGTTGGCTTAGCAGCCCGACCAGCTTGCCGGTATCGACCAGGCCGGTGACGTCGCTGGGCCGGTCGATCTTGGTTGGACGCACTTTGGGATTGATCATGCCCGCCGGCGCCATCGAGTTGCCGCCGGAATCGGAATTCTGGGAACCGATCAGCGTCAACAATTCACCATCGGCGCCGGCTTTGTTGATGCCGTACATGGGATTGTGCGGATTGTTGCTGGTATCGTTGTCGGAACGCGCCGGTAGTACCGCGCCGTTGATGTTCGCAGCCGTGCCCGGCGACACGCGCTCCAGAATGCCGCGTACGAAAGCGCTGTCGGCATGAAACGCGAGACCCAGACTGCTGTTGACGAAATCATTCGTGCCAGTCTGTGGATTGGTGATGGACGGCACCATATTGCCCGGCAGGCCCAGCTTGCTGTAGCCCGCCGTGCTGAGAAAATCCAACTGTCCGCCCTGTTTGCCGACCAGCACGTTGGAGCCGGCGATATTGCCGCCGCCGGCCAGATCGAAACAGATGAACGGAATCTTGCCGGCGCCCTGCACGGCGATGCCGCAGGATGTCTTCAGGGTCTGCAGGTCCGATGACAGCGCGGCCTGCGCGGCGCGTGGATCGGCGAACAAACCGAAGAGCGTAGGCGCAACCACCATGCCGATGCCGGCGCGCAGGCCCTGCGCCAGAAAATCGCGGCGCGTGACGGGACGCTTGTGATTCGCGTGCAGCAACGGCTCGTCCGGCAACAGGGGTCTGCGTTTGTTTACCATAGGTGTTTCCTCTTGTCTCTCTGCGAGAGATGGCTCGTAGGGGCGGGTCTCAGACCCGCCCTGTGTGAGCTTGAGACGGTGCCAGTACTCGGGCGGGTCTGAGACCCGCCCCTACGTTGTTTCATTCCGACCTGCATGTTCATTGCACCAACATCGCGGCGCTGCCCAAGGTTGCCGCGCAGGCCGCCTTGGTTACCGTGACGGTGCGGGTGCCGCACGACCCGCTGCACGGCGCGAGTTTCACGATCAGACTGTCAAGCTCGGTACGCACTGCCGTGCTGTCGGGCTGCGTCGCGATATTGCTGCCCAGCATCCGGGTCAGCAACGGATCGATGAGTCGGTTGCGTCCGGTAGTATCGGCAAAGGCGCTGCTGGCGCTGGCGCTGAAATCCAGCGTCGGGAAGTACGCGGCGCGCAGCGCAGTGTCATCGCCGAGCGCGTTGCAGTACTCGATGGCCAGCTGTGCCACCGCGACCTGGTGCGCGGACATGAAACCTTCGATGTTCGCCACCGTGGGCAGTTGCTGCTTGATGGTGTCGAAGGTCGTCTTCACGTTGCTGTTGGTCGGACTGACACCCGTCAGCGCCGCCATGGTCGAGTTGATTGCATCGAAGGTGCGCACGCCGATATCGGCCACCGGTGCACTGTCAGCGGGCGGCGGCGGTTGCAGCGGCACGGGTTCCGTGACGACGTTGTCGTGGCCGTTGAGCGATGCGAAGTCAAGGAAGAACTCATCGGCGGTGGCGCCTTTCTCGCTGGCAATCACCGCGCCAATATCCGACAGCACCTGTCCGCCGTTGCTGCTGTACTTCGCATCAGTGATCGCGGTATCGAGCGTGCTGTAGGCCTGTCCGACCTTGGCCTCTTTACCGTTGATGCCGATATGCAACCCGCGCAGCGGGATGTTGCCGGGCGTGACGGTCGGGTCGAGACTGATGAACGTCGGTTTGAGGAACAGGTAACTGTAGTTGTCGAACTGGCTGACCTCGAACAGGATGTAGCTCTGCGGCTTGCTCACCAGCGTGCTGACATCGAACAGCAGATAATATTTTTCGCCGACACCGGCCTTGTAGTTCTGCAGAATCTGCGCCGTTGTGAGGGCGCGATTGTGAATTGCCACCATGCGCAGCTTGCCTTTCCAAAGGCGGTCACCGGAGACCTCGTTGCCGAGCACGAAGGCGAAGCTGTCGTCCCAGTCCGCCAGGCTGCCGCCGGCCACTGGATCCTGATCGCCGGTGTCCACGCCATTGACGTAGATGCGGCGACCCTGCGTCGGCGTGTAGGTCACGACCACATGCTGCTGCGTGGCCTGCAGGCGTTCAGCCGCGTCGGCGGTCGACAAGGCCGGTTCGCCGTTGCCGTCGGTGTTGCTGCTGCGTTGCAGGAAGTCGTAGTTGTAGAGCGTCTGCCCGAGCGTGAAGTTGCGCGCCGTGGTGCCGCCCGAATAACTGATGATGCGCGCCGGGCCTTCCTGCGTGACATTGGCCGGCACGAGCCAGGCCTCGATGGTGTATTCGCCGGTGGATTTGATCAGCCTGCTGAGTTTGCTGCTGGCGGCGGTCGTACCCTGCGCCTTGCCGTTGCGGATCTCGATGCCCCAGCCGCTGACCCAGCCGACATCGCCGCTCAGCGTCAGATTCAGGGCCGGTTCCACGCCGCTGGTGTCGTAGGCGGTAGTGCCTGTGCCGGTCTTGAACTCGTAGAGCGCGATGACGTTGGCGACGTTGCGGCTGCCACCGCTGGCGATGATGCCATCGGTCAGTGTCAGGGCCTTGCTGATCACCAGCTTTGGATCGACCGGCGTGACCGGCACGCCATTGGCAAAAGTGGTGATCGCGGCGAGCATCTCGTTGGCATTGCTCTGACAATCGCTCCAGCAGTTATGAAACTCGTCGCGCAGACGCACAACCAGGCGTGAGTTTGCCGGCGTATCCAGATCGATCTTGTGGCTGGAGGTCACGGCGGCGTAAGCGCTCGCGGCATCGCTGACCGCGAAGAACGGCGCTTGCGGTGTCGCCGAGGTATCGGTGTGGCAACCGGCGCAATGTGCCTTGAGCAGGGGATGCACGGTGCTGGCGAACAGACTGGCATCGGCCGGGAAGGATTTGCTGGCGCCGGCATCCTTGAGCGGTGGCGCCACCAGTTGAATCTGCTTGGCCGGACCACCGACCGAACCGCCGGCCCAGGCGGTGATGTAGGCGGTGAGCACTTCACCGCATGCTGACGAACTCTGCAGCCAGCAGTTGTGACCGCCGGAGACTTTGACGACCATGCGCGAATCGGCCGGCGTAGTCAGATTGACCAGCGTGTTGGCCTCGGCATAGGCCAGATTGACATCATCCTGACGCACGAAGTTGGGCGACTGCCCGCCGGCACCGTGGCAGGCGCCGCAGCGGTTGCTGGCGCGCAGATTGTCCCAGACATTGAGCTTGAAGGCTTGCACGTCGGCCGTGCTTGCCGCCGGTCCCGTGTAATCCAGCGCCTTCGGGCCGCTGGTATCGGGATTTTGCGTTGTACTGCCGCCACCACAGCCGGACAGGCCGAGCAGCATCAACAACGCCAGCAGACATGCCCATGACGCAATACGATGCGGTGACATGTTACTGAGCAGGCCAGCAAGTAATGAACCGCGGAACATATTTCCAAGTCCCTTCTCCCTCAGGGAGAAGGACAGGATGAGGGGG
>JBGPWJ010000179.1:0-5572 GCA_041492115.1 Gammaproteobacteria bacterium | reverse complement strand
TGACAGTTGGGACTGGCGTTCGGACTTGAACAGTTACACCGGTCTGCCGCTGCCGAATCTGCCGGGTGTGTACCAGTTACAAAATGCGGCGGCGGTACTGATGGTTTTGGAGCTGCTGGCGTCGCGCCTGCCGGTGACCGTTGAGGCTTTGCACGCAGGCTTGCGTGCCGTGCGACTGCCCGGGCGTTTTCAGGTGTTGCCCGGCCGGGTCGAATGGATACTGGATGTCGCGCACAATCCACACGCGGCGCGGGCCTTGGCCGAGGCGTTGCGCCAACGGCCTTGCGCGGGCCGCACGCACTTGGTGCTGGCGATGCTCGCCGACAAGGATGCCGCCGGTGTGTGTGCCGCATTGCGCCCGGCGGTGGCTGCCTGGTATTGCGCCGGGCTGAGCGGCGCGCGCGGTCAGAGCGGTGCGCAACTGGCGGTGCGAACGCGCCTTGCGGGAGTCGAGATGACGCTGCATAGCGATGTGGCATCGGCCTGTGCGTACGCGGCGGCGGCAGCCAAGCCCGGCGACCGTATCGTGGTGTGCGGTTCGTTCCACACGGTCAGTGAAGCGTTACAATATAAAATGTAGGTTGGGGTGAGGCGCTTTTTGCCGAATCCCAACGCTGCCCTATGTTGATGGTCTGTACCGGACAAGCCTCTGCGGTCCTGTCTGGAACAATTTCTTAACTTCAGGTGTGTGCATGGACATCCGTCTTAAACAACGTCTGGTCGGTGCGGTGGTGTTGGTCGCGCTGGGGGTGATCTTCATTCCCATGGTGCTGCAACCGCCCGAGCAGGTGCAAGGGCCCGACACCGATATCCCGGCGCAACCGGCCGGGAACTTCAAGGACCGGCTCGCCACAGCGGTGCCGACACCGGCTCCGGTGCCGGACCAACCGCCACGCCAAGTGTTATCACCGCCTGATGCACTGCCGCCTGCAGCGTCGACGCCCGCATCGCCCGCCACCGCCCCTGCGGTTGAAACGCCGCCGGCCACGGCGGAACTGTCCAATGCGGAGGCCGAGGTGCCGGTTAAGGCGTCCGCAGCCCCGGCGGGTCCGGGCGCCTGGGTGGTGCAGGTCGGTGTGTTCAGTCAGGAGGCCAATGCACAAGCGCTGGCCAGGACGTTACGGGCCAAAGGCCATACCACTTTTGTGGAACGCTTTGCCGGCAAGACCAGCCCGAATTTCCGCGTCCGCCTTGGGCCGTTCAAGGATCGCGCCAGCGCCGATGCGCTGCAGGCCCGCCTCAAACGCGAGGACAAGCTCCCCGCCATGGTAAAGAGCTACCCCTGACAAGCCCACTTAGTACTCAGTACTTCTGCAAGGAACTCGGGACTCAGCCCCAATAATCCGTTAAAATCTCCTCCATGAAGAGCCGCCCGTTACAGCACAGACCACGCCGGATCACCGGCCGATGATCTGGGTCGATTACGCCATACTTGGCATCGTCGGCATCTCGGCACTGATCAGCTTGGTGCGCGGTTTCGTCCGCGAAGCGATTTCGCTGGCGACGTTGCTGATCGCGTTCTGGGTGGCCACGCAGTTCTCGGCGCATGTCGGCACGATGCTGTCGGGCAAGATCAGCGTGCCCTCGGTGCGCGTCGGTGTGGCCTTCGGTCTGTTGTTCGTGCTCACACTGTTCGCCGGCGGGCTGGTGAATTATCTGGCCGGGCTGCTGGTGCGCAAGACCGGATTGAGCGGCACTGACCGGATGCTCGGCCTGCTGTTCGGCATTCTGCGCGGCGGCGCGATCGTCACGCTGCTGGTATTGGCCGCGGGTCTGACACCGCTGCCCAAGGATCCATGGTGGCACAGCTCGCAGTTCATCATGCATTTTCAGGCGGGCGCCGTCTGGCTGCGCGCGCATCTGCCACCGGATATCGCCAGTCACTTCAGTTTCGCATAGCCAGCAGCGGCGCGTTGCTGCATAGCTCGACCAGATTCAGAGGATCCATCCATGTGCGGTATCGTCGGCATCGTTTCCCGCAGTCCGGTCAACCAGCTGATCTATGACGCCCTGGTGGTGCAGCAGCACCGCGGCCAGGACGCGGCCGGCATCATGACCATGGATGGCGAGCGCATGCACCTGCGCAAGGACAACGGCTTGGTGCGCGACGTGTTCCACACCCGGCACATGCTGCGTCTGCCCGGTAATGTCGGCATCGGTCATGTGCGTTATCCGACGGCGGGTTGCTCCAGTTCCGCCGAGGCGCAGCCGTTCTATGTCAACTCGCCGTACGGCATCTGCCTCGCGCACAACGGCAACCTGACCAATGCCGACGATCTCAAGCGCGAACTGTTCATGGACGATCAGCGCCATCTCAACACCGATTCCGATTCCGAAGTGCTGCTCAACGTGCTGGCCAATGAACTGCAGCAGCCGGGCAAGATCCGCATCGGTGTCGATGACATCTTCGCCGCTGTGTCCAGCGTGCACCGGCGTTGTCGCGGCGCCTATGCCGCGGTCGCGATGATCGCCGGTTACGGCGTGCTCGGCTTCCGCGATCCCTACGGCATCCGCCCCGCTGTGTACGGCAAACGCGAAACCGCACAGGGCCCGGAATACATGATCGCCTCGGAAAGCGTTGCGCTGGTTGCCAACGGCTTCGAGATAGTACGCGACATCGCGCCGGGTGAGGCGGTGTTCATCGATCTGAACGGCGAGCTGCACACCCGGCAGTGCGCCGACAACCCGGTGTACTCGCCGTGCCTGTTCGAATACGTGTACCTGGCACGCCCCGATTCCATCATGGACGACGTCTCGGTATACAAGGCGCGGCTGCGCATGGGCGAGAAGCTGGCCGCAAAGATCCAGCGCACTTGGCCGGATCACGACATCGACGTGGTCATCCCCATTCCCGACACCAGCCGTACCTCGGCCCTGCAGCTCGCCAACACGCTCGGCCTGCTGTACCGCGAAGGCTTCATCAAGAACCGCTACATCGGCCGCACCTTCATCATGCCCGGCCAGAAGCAGCGCAAGAAATCCGTGCGCCAGAAGCTCAATGCCATCGACCTGGAATTCCGCGGCAAGAACGTGCTGCTGGTCGATGACTCGATCGTGCGAGGTACCACCTCGCAGCAGATCATCCAGATGGCACGCGATGCCGGCGCCCGCAAAGTGTATTTCGCCTCGGCCGCGCCGCCGGTGCGCTACCCGAATGTGTACGGCATCGATATGCCGGCCGCCGACGAGCTGATCGCACACGGCCGCAGCGAGGAAGAAGTGGCGCAGGTCATCGGCGCCGACAAGCTCATCTTCCAGGATCTCAATGATCTGATCGAGGCGGTGCGCAAGCGCAACCCGGCCATCACGCGCTTCGACGCCTCGGTGTTCGACGGCGACTACGTTACCGGCGATGTCAACCGCGGTTATCTCGACATGCTGGAGAAACGCCGTTCCGACAGCGCCAAGAATCCCATCGAAGCGGACGACGCCGACGATTCAGAATCGCCGGTGCTGGAGTTGCACAACGCCTCATAATGTAGCCTGGGTTTCGCTGCGCTCAACCCAGGCTACCTTTGCTGTTGACAAGCGCCAACGCATTTCCTAGTCTTGTACCATCGCGCCGATTTGAGTTTCAGCTTGCGGGCGCGTAATAAATGCGGCTAAAGCGATGGCAACCTGCTTTCGCCGTATTGGGAGCGGGTTTTTTTGTGCCTGGTGGAAAAACAACCCTCATCCCCGGCCCTTCTCCCTCAGTGAGAGGGGTTGGGGTGATGGTGGTATAAAACTCACACAGCAGGTGAACCATGGACCAAAACGATTTTGACAATTACGGTTTCGATACGCGCGCGGTGCGCGCCGGGCAGTTGCGCACGCCGGAAGGCGAGCAGTCGGAACCGATCTTTCCCACATCGAGCTACGTCTTCGCCAGCGCCGCCGAAGCCGCGGCACGTTTCGCCGGCACGCAGCCCGGCAACATCTACTCGCGCTTTACCAATCCCACGGTACGCGCCTTCGAGCAACGCCTCGCCACACTGGAAGGCGGTGCCTGTTGTGTCGCGTTCAGTTCCGGCATGGCGGCGATTCTCGCCACCTGTCTTGGCTTGCTCAAGGCCGGCGATCACATCGTCTCATCGCGCAGCATCTTCGGCACGACCACGGTGCTGTTCTCCAACTACCTGGCGAAATTCGGTGTCGAGACCAGCTTCGTGTCGCTCACGGATGTCGCCGCGTGGCAAGCCGCGATCAAACCGAACACGCGTCTGCTGTTTCTGGAAACGCCGTCCAACCCGCTCACCGAAATCGCCGACATCGCCACGCTCGCCGCACTGGCGCATCAGCACGGCTGTCTGCTGGCGGTCGACAATTGCTTCTGCACGCCGGCCTTGCAACAGCCACTGAAACTCGGCGCCGACATCGTGATTCATTCCGCGACCAAATACATCGACGGCCAGGGCCGCTGCGTAGGCGGCGCGGTGGTCGGCGATGCCGAACGCGTCGGCAAGGACATCTTCGGCGTGCTGCGCACCACCGGCCCGACCATGAGCCCGTTCAATGCCTGGGTGTTCCTGAAAGGTCTGGAAACGCTACGGCTGCGCATGCAGGCCCATTGCATCGGCGCGCACACGCTGGCGAACTGGCTGGAACAGCAGCCGACGGTGGCGCGTGTCTACTATCCCGGCCTGCTTTCGCACCCGCAGCATGCACTCGCGGCCGTGCAGCAGAGCGGCTTCGGCGGGCTGCTGTCCTTCGAAGTGCGCGGCGGTCAGAAGGGAGCATGGCAAGTGATCGATGCCACGCGCATGATTTCCATCACCGCCAACCTCGGTGATGCCAAGAGCACCATCACGCACCCGGCTACCACCACGCACGGGCGGCTCACGCCGGAAGCGCGCGCGCAGGCTGGCATCAGCGATGGCCTGATCCGCGTTTCGGTCGGGCTGGAAGACATCGAGGATATCAAGGCCGATCTGGCGAGAGGGTTGGCCGGTCTATAGCACCAACTTTTTCTCACGGTCTGGTACGCGTGGGCACAAACTACGTGCCCACCCTACTTCTTGGTCATTACGTATACTCCATTCCAGCTCGCGTCCGGCGGATCAGCTAGCAGTGCATTACAGCGCTTACGGTAAATCGCGCACAGATCGTCGTCGGGGATGCTCTGTAAGCAGGTCTCGAAGCGCTGCAATGCGGTCGCGAAATCGCGTTGCCGGTACAGGCGCAGACCCTCCTCGTAATCGGGTAACCAAGCGCCGGTCGTTTGCATTGTAATGTCGTTGCGCTCGCCGATCACGGTATACACCGTCACCGGTTTGGTCTTGCCCTTGACCTGCACATAATCAACGGTGCGCAGCAGGAAACGTTCCTGCACCAGCGGCGCCATGGTCTCGCCGAGCAGCAGATCGAGATGATATTCCTTGGTCAGGCCCTCCAGTCGCGAGGCGAGGTTGACGGCATCGCCGATCACGGTGAGTTCCATTTTCTCGCTGGAGCCGAGATTGCCGACGATGGCCTCGCCGTGATTGATGCCGATGCCGAAGGCCAACTCCGGCATGCTGCGTGCTCTCCAGTCCTTGTTCAAATCGATCAGACTGCGCTTCATGGCCAGCGCCGTGGCCACGGCGTTCTGCGC
>JBGPWJ010000080.1:0-10108 GCA_041492115.1 Gammaproteobacteria bacterium | reverse complement strand
CGAAAGGCTCGTATGCCGGCGCCATGGGCGAGGCGCAGTTCATGCCGAGCAGCTACCGCAACTACAGCGTCGACTTCGACGGCGACGGCCGTCGCGATCTGTGGCACAGCACCAGCGACGCTATCGGCAGCGTGGCACATTATCTCAGTGGCTACGGCTGGCAGCGCGCGCAGCCCATCGCCACGCCGGCGCAGGTTACAGGCAATAGCTATGAGAGCGTGCTGGATGAGAAACCAGTGAAGCCCACCCGTACCATCACCGAGTTCCGCACACACGGCGTGCAGCCGCAGTCCCGTCTGGACAAAGACCAATTGGCCACGCTGCTGCGCTTTGAAACCGACACGGGCGATGAATTCTGGCTGGGTCTTGACAATTTCTACGTCATCACGCGTTATAATCACAGTCACCGCTATGCCATGGCAGTCTATCAACTCAGTCAGGAGATACTGGCTCGACACCAGCGCCTCATGAATGGAGCCAAATAAACCATGACCGATTCCCCGCCGGGAATACCGCGCGTCGCCATCGGGTGCAAGTGCGGACTCGCGCTCGCGACCTTGCTGCTCGGCCTGAGCCTATCCGGTTGCGGCAGCCTGTCACCGCGCGGCAGCGGCCTGTCCGCGCCGCCCGCCTCCCCACCGGAAAAAGACGGCGCGCCGATCAATCCACCCGATGTCATGAACGTGCCGGATGCAGTGCCGCGCGTCGAGCCGCGCAGCCGCTACGGCAATCCCAAGTCCTACGTGGTCATGGGCGAGGAATACCGTGTGCTACCGCACGGCCTCAATTACGTCGAGCGCGGCGGCGCCTCCTGGTACGGCACCAAGTTCCACGGCCAGCGCACCTCCAGCGGCGAGCCTTACGATTTGTACGGCATGACCGCCGCGCACCGCACCCTGCCGATACCCTCGTATGCGCGCGTTACAAATCTGGCCAACAACAAGTCGGTCGTGGTGCGCATCAACGACCGCGGACCATTTCATTCCAAGCGCATCATCGACCTGTCCTACACCGCCGCCATGAAGCTCGGCATCTTCGGCCACGGCACCGGCCAGGTGGAAGTCCGTGCCATCGATCCGCTGGCGGCGCTGAACACCGATGCCAAATCCGCCACAAACAGCCACGGCTCACAACGCGCCGACGCACACGCACCGACCACCACCGGCACAAACCTGTATCTGCAAGTCGGCTCATTCAGCAAGCACAGCAATGCTTCTAATCTGGTCACGCGCCTGCAGCGGGCCGATTTCACGGATCTGCGCATCGCACCTTCAAGCAGCCGCAAGACGACTGTCTACCGCGTGCTGATCGGCCCGTTGGCGAGTGCCGACGATGCCGAACGCATGAGCACACGTCTATCCCGCGTTGGCATTGAACTTCCGCAGATCGTGAAAGACTAAACACCCGCCAAGCGTACCGCCGACACAGTATGTGCAGGCGTCGATTTGCAAAATCACTGCTGTGCACGGAGAATGCGCACACATTCGTCATCCATCGTACCGACCGTCCCGAGGTAATTGCAGTGAAGCATGTCAACTCACGCCTGATCGCTCTCCTGCTCCTGTTCTGCTGCAGCGCCGTACTTACCGCCGCGCCCTTGCCTGTCCCCAAACCGCCGGCGCTGAGCGCGCGCGCGTACATCCTGGTGGATTATCAGAGCGGCGTGGTGCTCGGCGAGCAGAAAGCCGACGAACGCATGGAGCCGGCCAGCATCACCAAGCTGATGACCGCTTACGCGCTGTTTCACGAATTGCAGGGCGGCAAGATCAAGCTCAGCGACATGATCACCATCAGCGAAACCGCCTGGCGCACCCAGGGTTCGCGCATGTTCGTCGAGGTCGGCAAGCAGGTATCGGTGGAGAATCTGATCCAGGGCATGATCGTGCAGTCCGGCAACGACGCGACGGTAGCGCTGGCCGAACAGGTCGCCGGCAGCGAAGCGACCTTCGCCGAGCTGATGAACCGCTACGCACAGCAGCTCGGCATGAAGAACACCCACTTCGTCAACAGCACCGGCATGCCCGACCCCCAGCACTACACCACCGCGCGCGACATCGCGATCCTGGGCAGCGCCATCATCCGCGAGTATCCGCAATACTATAAGTGGTACTCGCAGCGTGAATTCGTCTTCAACGGCATCACCCAGAGCAACCGCAACATGCTGCTGTGGCGCGACGCCTCCGTGGACGGCATGAAGACCGGCCACACCGACAGTGCCGGCTTCTGTCTGGTGACCTCCGCGCAGCGTGACGGCCGGCGCCTGATGTCGGTGGTGCTGGGCACCAACAGCGAGAAGGCGCGCGCCGACGAAAGCCTGGCCCTGATCAATTACGGCTTCCGCTTCTTTGAAACCCACAAGCTGTACGGCGCCGGTCAGGCGATAACCCAAGCGCGCATCTGGAAGGGTGCCAGTGAGAAACTGCCGTTGGGCTTGGCGCGGGATCTGTACATCACTTTGCCGCGCGGCCAGTATCAGCTACTCAAGGCTTCCATGAAACTGCCCGCCAAGCTGGAAGCGCCGGCCGTCAAGGGCCAGAGCTACGGCACCCTGCACATCGATCTGGGCGACAAGGTGCTGATGGAGAAGCCGCTGGTGGCACTGCAGGACGTCGCACCCGGCGGCTTGTGGCAGCGTCTGGTCGATACTGTGAAGATGCGCATGGATTAAGCGCCGTGGAACTGATAGATAATAGGTGCATCTAACAGGCGTGCGCATCCCGGCGCATTGGCCGCGAGGGTAATGACCATGTTGCGCCTTATCACCGCGCTGCTGCTTTGCGCGAGCACCCTCGGCGCCTGCGCCAACCCGAGTTCCGCAACCACAGTGCCTGCCGCCAGTCCTTATCAGCTCATCATCCAGTTCCGCACCCCGGTCGACGATCCGTCCACTCCGGCCTTCGTTCAGCAACTCTCCGTGGATGCCGGGACTGCGCTGCAGTTCGTGCGCACGCTGGCCACCGGCGCACAGCTCTACAGCGTGGACGGCAGCCTCGATCGCACTGAATTTACCGCAGTCGTGCAGCGCCTACGCCGGCGTCATGACGTGCTCTATGTGGAAGAAGATCGCCGTGTCCAACCCGCAATAAGGAAATGAACATGAAGCCGTGCTGCACCGGACAACGGCACATCCTCAGTGCTGTCGCTGCGCTGCTCATCGTGACGGGCGGCAGCGCGCGGGCCGGCGGCGATAGCCGCGTCGAACGCCTGATCGTCAAACTACGCGACAGCGCAGTCGGGCAGACACTCAGCAGCGATCATCGTCAGGCCCTCGAGGCACGCAGTGGCCGACCGCTGACCAGCGTGCGGGCTCTGGCCAATGGCGCTCAACTGCTGCAACTGCCACAGGCCGTGGCGGCGCAGGACGCCGAACTGCTCGCCGCCGCGCTGCGCACCGATCCGAACGTCGAATACGCCGAACCGGACCGGCAGGTGTATCCGGCGGTCGTGACACCGGCGCCGGGCAGCACCGAGCCGTACTATCCGCAGCAGTGGTCCCTGAACGCCGCGCCGGGCGGCATGTATCTGCCCGACGCCTGGGCCGCCGGTGTGGGCACGGGCACAACACCCGGCGTGATCGTCGCCGTGGTCGATTCCGGCTATCGGCCACATGCCGAGTTCGTCGCGCGTATTCTGCCCGGCTATGACTTCATCTCCGATCCATTCACCGCCAACGACGGCGGCGGCCGCGATGCCGACCCCACCGATCCCGGCGATTGGGTAACGCAAAGCGAGGTCACTGCGCACCCGACTCTGAATTGCGCGGTGCAATTCAGCAGTTCCTGGCACGGCACCTCCCTCGCCGGGATCATCGCCGCCAACGGCAACAACAATCTGGGCATGGCCGGTATCAACTGGCAGGCGCAGATCCTGCCGGTGCGTGTGCTCGGCAAGTGCGGTGGTTCCATCGCCGACATCGCCGATGGCATGTACTGGGCCGCCGGTCTGTCGTCCGTGAACGGCAAGCGCAATCCCAACCCGGCGCGCATCATCAACCTGAGCCTGGGCAGCAGTGGTAATTGCACACGAACCGAACAGGATGCCATCAATGCCGTGACGGCAGCGGGCGTGGTGGTGGTAGTGGCGGCTGGCAATGACTTTCATAGCGACGTCGCCGACTTCAGTCCGTCGAGTTGCAATGGCGTCATCACCGTGGCCGCGACCAATCGCAGCGGCAGCATGGCCAGTTACACCAACATCGGCAGCAAGGTCGCCGTCAGTGCCCCGGGCGGCGAACAATTCGACGCAATACTCTCGACCTCGAATACCGGCTTAACCACACCCGACAGTGGACCCGGCGCGGACAATTATCAGTCTGACGCCGGCACCAGCTTTGCCACCGCCGCGGTGTCCGGCGTCATCTCGCTGATCCTCAGCGTACGCCCCGAACTCACTCCCGCCCAGATCCGCAGCGTATTGCAAAGCAGCGCCAACCCGATCACTGACCCGCTCTGCGTACCCAAGCAGTGCGGTGCGGGCATCGTCAATGCCACGGCGGCCGTCAGTGCCGCGCAGAGTTTCATCATCCCGAGCACTGGCGGTAGCAGTAGCGGTAGCAGTAGCAGTGGTGGTGGTGGCAGCGCTGATCTGCTGACTTTGCTGGTGCTGCTTTGTAGCGCCTATGCGATGCGGAGCAGCGCTGCCACTACAGTATATGGTGATTAAAATCCTAGCCTGGGTGTAGCGTCGCGGATCGTCGCAACAGCGCACCCAGGCAACCGCCCAAGGTCCCGAACAGATGCGCATCGACAACCACCGGCCCGCCGGCGACCGCGCTGGTACCGGGCAGCGGACCGAGCAGTTGTTCCCACAACAATTTACCTGCCAACACCGTCAGCATCAGTGCCGCCTCGGCGGGCCGTTCACGCCAGTGGCGCAGCGCGCCGGCCGCGAACAGGCCGTGCAAAACCCCGGACAAACCGACATACCAATCCAGCCCGGGGTCGAACAGCAACAAACCGAGACTGACACCCAGCGCGCTGCACAGCAGCACCAGCCAACCGGCCGGGCCGGACAATTCGCGCGCGAACAAGGCCCAGACCAGACCCAGTCCGCACAGATTGAGCAGCAGATGCGCGCTGCCCAGATGCAATAAATGCCCACTGAGCAGACGCCAGAGCTGGCCGTGCAGGATTTCCACACGCTGGTAACGCAAGGCCCCGGCGAGGTCCGCGCCGCCCAGCGCCAGCAGTGCGCTGATCAGCGCCAGCAGCACGGGCAGATGCCAGGTCTTGAACCAGATGCGCCATGCAGGCTCTAACATGAGACACAGCGACCAGCGCGACACGCCGGCATATTTGTTATGATGGCCCGCAATCCCAAGACGACGACGCGGGCACGACACGCTGTCGCGTCAAGCATAATCATCACACCAGGCAATGGACCCATGAACACTATGATGACCCATTTCACACCGAACTACAGCACCCGCCAGCGGGGCTTCACACTCATTGAGATCATGGTGGTGGTGATCATCCTGGGCATTCTCGCTGCGATCGTGGTGCCGCGCGTCATGAACCGTCCGGACGATGCACGCATCGTCAAGGCCAAGCAGGATATCCGCGCACTGGAAAGCGCGCTCAATCTTTACAAGCTCGACAACTATGCCTATCCCAGCACCGAGCAGGGTCTGCAGGCACTGACGCAAAAGCCCGCCGGCGAGCCGGAGGCGCGCAACTGGAAACAGGGCGGTTATGTCGATCGCCTGCCCAAAGATCCCTGGCAGCGCGATTACCAGTACCTGAACCCCGGCGTGCACGGCGAGATTGATCTCTACACCTTGGGCGCGGACGGTCAGCAGGGCGGCGAAGGCGTCAATGCGGATATCGGCAATTGGAGTTTGGATCAGTAACTTTGGTTTTCGGGTAAAGCAGCAAGGAAGCTCCGATTAATTCTTCTCTGAAAATGAAAGTCCCCTCTCCCTACGGGAGAGGGCCAGGGTGAGGGAAATCGATACAGTGCCACACTTCCCCATCACCCCGGCCCCGTACCAGCCTGACCACATACACAATCGAAGATGCCAAGATCCGCCACATCGCGTTACACCGGCTTCACCCTGCTGGAACTGCTGGTGGTGCTGGTGATCATCGGCATCGTCAGCAGCTTCGCGGTGCTGTCCACCGGCCTGACCGGTCGCGACAAGCCGCTCAACAAGGAATCGCAACGGCTGCTCGCCCTGATGCAGATGGCCAGCGAGGAATCCGTGCTGAAGACCGAGGAACTGGGTCTGACGGTCAGCAACGACGGCTATCATTTCCTGCGCTACGAACAGAACGCCTGGCAGCCACTGGAAGACGACCTGTTCCGCGAACGCAGCCTGCCGGACAATCTCACGCTGGGCCTGGTCCTCGAAGGACGCCCCATCGTGCTCGACGATCCGTCACTGACCGACAGCAAATCAAAATCGGACATGAAAGACGCCAAGGACAAACCCAAACCTCCGCAGATCCTGTTCCTATCCAGCGGCGAGGTCTCGCCGTTTTCGCTCACCCTGAGCGAACATCCCGGCACCGCGCAGAGCGTCATCAAGAGCGTCGGCGACGGCAGCTTCACCGTGGGCGACGGCAAGGAACCGGCCAAATGACAGCGCGCGGCGCGCGCGGTTTCACCTTGATCGAAGTGCTGGTGGCGCTGGCGGTGCTGGCCATCGCCCTCAGCGCCATCATCAAGACCATGAGCGCCAATACCCTCAACAGCATCTATCTGCGCGACCGTACCTTGGCGCAATGGGTGGCGATGAACAAGATCACCGAGCTGCAAATAGGCCAGGACTGGCCGAGCCCGGGCAAGAGCGACGGCAGCACGGTGATGGGCAATCATGAATGGTTCTGGGAAGCGGAGATCAAAACCACGCCGGATAAGGATGTGGACACCATCACGCTGCGCGTGCGTGACAAGCACGACGCGGAGAATCCCGTCTCCACACTCCAGGCCTATATCGGACGGGTCCGATGAGCCGGGCTCCCCGCACGCAGCGCGGCTTCACGCTGCTGGAACTGCTGGTCGCCGTCGGCGTCTTCGCGGTCATGTCCGTGATGGCCTATGGCGGACTCAAGACCGTGCTCGACAGCCGTCAGCAGACCGATGCCCAGGCCAAGCGCCTCGCCGCGGTGCAGCTGACCTTCATGCGCCTGGAGCGCGACATCGAACAGATGACCGCGCGGGGCATCCGCGATGAGTTCGGTGATGTGAAAGCACCGCTGTTGACCGTGTCCAACAGCGATGTCGTCGTCGAATTCACGCACACCGGCTGGAGCAACCCCACCAATGCGCCACGCAGTCACCTGCAACGCGTCGGCTATGCATTGAAAGACAAACAGCTGCTACGCGCCTACTGGCTGGTGCTGGACCGCGCGCAGGACAGCAAGCCGATACAGACTGCGATACTCGATAAAGTAAAGAACGTGGAATGGCGCTTCATGGACAACGCCGGCAAATGGCAGACGCAATGGCCGCCCGCGACGACGACGTCACCGCAGCCACAAACGCCAACGCCGCCCGGCCAGACGCTGTCGCAACTGCCGCGCGCCGTGGAAGTGACCCTGGAACTCGACGACCTGGGACGACTAACCCGGCTGTTCAGCGTGCCCGGCGATCGGCCGGCTGTCTCGACCCCGGCCGGACAGCCGGGCACGCCCTAAGACACGCCGAACACTCGTTACCCGCCGCCCGGATGCGCTACCATAACCGCACAATGACCCGCCGTTTCCGACACAACTGCCAGGGCGTCGCGCTGATCACCGCGATGCTGATCGTGGCGCTCGCCACCATTGCGGCGGTCGCAGTCGCCGCACGCCAGCAGTTCGACATTCGCCGCAGCGCCAATCTCATGAACGGCGAGCAGTCCTATCAGTTTGCCCTCGGCGTGGAAAGCTGGGCGGTGCAGTTGCTGACCCGCGATCGCAAACAGAACACGACCGACACCTTGAAGGAAGACTGGGCCAAACAATTGCCGCCGCTCAGTGTCGAGGGTGGTCAGGTCGCCGGCCACATCGAAGATCTGCAAGGCCGCTACAATCTCAACAACGTGGTCGACATCACCGGCAAGGCCACGGATGCCACAGTCAAGCCACTGCAGCGGCTGTTGCAGGCACTGGAGATTCCGCCCGAACTGGCCTGGGCGGTCGCCGATTGGATCGACAGCGATATCGACGTCAACATCAACGGCGGCGCGGAGGATGACGTATACACCCGCCTGCAACCCGCCTACCGCACCGCCAATACCCGCATGGGCAGCAGCAGTGAGCTGCTGCTGATCAATGGCTTCAAACCCGAGTACTATGTCAAACTTGAACCTTATGTCTGCGCGCTGCCGGAGCACACCAAGATCAACGTCAATACCGCCGCGGCGCCAGTGCTGGTCACGCTGTCCGATGGACTCAGCCTGAGCGCCGCGCAAGCTGTCGTGGATGCGCGCAAGGACAGTCCGTATGCCGATATCGAGGCCTTCAAGACCGCGCTTAAAACCAGCGGCGGTCTGACGGCGGATGCGCTGAACGGCGTCGACTCCAGCGCGATTGACGTCGGCAGCAGTTATTTTCTGGTGCTCTCCGACACCCTGTTCGGCAAGGGGCGCACGCGTCTCTTTTCCGAACTGCACCGCGACAACGCACAAACCAGCGTGATTCTGCGCGCCCAAGGAGTGCTGTGACATGAGTAACGCCTTGTACCTACGCCTGCCGGCCGCGCCGGACACCGCGCTCACCGGCTTTCGCGGCGGCGCAGCGCCCGCCGCCGTGCAGGAACGTTTCGCCGCTGCCGCGGCGGCCGCGGGCGGCCGCGTGATCGCGCTCGCGCCGGGCCACGACGTCGTGCTGACCGCGGCGTCACTGCCGACCCGCAACCGCAAACGCATGCTCACCGCCGTACCCTACGCGCTCGAAGAACAACTCATCAGCGACATCGATTCCTTGCACTTCGCGCTCGGCAGCATCGACAAACTCGGGCCGGTGCCGGTGGCCGTGGTCGAACGCCGTCACATGCAGCACTGGCTGGATCGCCTGCAAGCGGTCGAACTGCGCCCCGATGCGCTGATTCCCGAACAACTCGCCCTGCCCTGGCAGCCCGGCAGTTGGACAATACTGGTGGAAGCGCAGCAGGTGCTGGTGCGCAGCGGCGCCTTGCAGGGCTTCGCCATCGATCCCGAGCTGGCTGCCGTGCTGCTGCGCAGCGCCTTGCAGGATGCCGGCGACAATCGTCCGCAACGCCTGGAGGTGTACGAATGTGTGCCTGCGAATTCTGAACTGGCCGGCATCGCCGCGGACTTCAACCTGGAACTCGCGGCCCATGCCTGCACCGATCCGCTGGCATTGTTCGCCGCCAACTATGACGCCGAGCACAGCATCAACCTGCTGCAAGGCGACTACAGCCGCAATGAACAACTCGGCCGCCTGTGGCGACCCTGGCGCCTGACCGCCGCATTGCTGACAGGCACACTGATACTCGGCGTCGGCACGCGCATCATCGACTATCGGCGCCTGGACCACGAACAGCAGGCATTGCAGGATAAGATCGAGCAGGTCTACCGTCAGGCCTTCCCCACCGACAAGAACCTCGTCAACCCGCGCGTGCAGATGGAACGCCACCTCGCTGAACTCGGCGGCAGCAGCAGCGGCACGGGCTTTCTGGAACTGCTGAGCCAGGCCGGGCCGGCGCTCAAGGCTACACCGGGACTGGAAATGAAAAGCCTGCGCAGCCAGAACGGCGAGCTGGAACTGGAACTGAACATGAAAGACCTGCAAGGGCTGGATCAGCTCAAGCAGCGCCTTACCGCCGCCGGCCCGCTCAGCGTGGAGATCGTCTCGGCGGCCTCCCGCGATGGCAAGGTCGAGGGGCGTCTCAAAATAAAGGGCAAGTCATGATCAAGAAATTACTCGCCGACATGCAACCGCGCGAGCGCCAGCTGGTGATCGCCGCCGCCGCGCTGCTGGTGTTCTTCATTGCCTATCTGCTGCTCTGGCAGCCCTACGGCGGTCAGCGTCTGCAAACGTTGCGCGACAAGGTAACCGAACAACGTGCCACGCTCGCCTGGATGCAGCAGGCCGCGGTGCGTGCGCAGCAATTACGCGGCGGCGGTACGCAGGCCGGCAGCGGGCAATCCCTGATGACCGTG
>JBGPWJ010000272.1:0-3279 GCA_041492115.1 Gammaproteobacteria bacterium | reverse complement strand
GCTTGAAACCTTAATATCTTTTCAATGCCGCGTCTTCGGCACCGACGGCGCCAGTGCCGCGGCGAACAGCCGTTCGGCATCGACCGCATCGAAATCGTAATGCTGATTGCAGAACTCACAGTCCACGCCGATCACGCCTTCGTCGCGCAGGATGCTCTGCACTTCGTCGTAACCCAGACCGCGCAGCACCGTCTCGATGCGCTCGCGCGAACAGCTGCAACGGAAACTCACCGGCAGGCTCTCGAACAGACGCACGTCCTCCTCGTGATACAGGCGATGCAGCAGTTGCTGCGCTGACAACCCCAGCAACTCCGCGTCGCGCAGTGTGCTGGCTAGATGCACCGCACGCTGCCAGGCATCCGGGTCCTCGTCGGTTCCGGGCAAGGCCTGTAACAGCAGACCTGCGGCTTGTTTTTCATCCACCGCCAACCAGAGGCGTGTGGCGAGCTGTTCCGACTCGGCGAAGTAACTCTCCAGCGCGGCGGCCAGATTCTCGCCCTTGATCTCGACGATGCCCTGATAACGTTCACGACTCTGTTCCGGATCGATGGTGATGACCAGTTGCGCGGCGCCGAACAAGGTCTGCATGGGCGCTGCCTCGACATCGGCGCGGCTGTGCGCCAACCCGCGCAAGGTGCGGCCGCTGGTCGCCTGCACCACCAGCATGGAGACCGGCCCATCGCCGCGCACCTGCAAAGTCAGCGTGCCTTCCATCTTGAGCGTGGCGATCAGCAGCGCTGCCGCCGCCATTGCCTGCCCGAGCAGATCGCGTACCGGCGGCGGATAACTGTGCCGCTCCAGTATGGCGCGCCAACTGGCATCCAGGTGCACCATCTGGCCACGGACCTGGGAATTCTCGAAGACGAAACGGCGCAGGGAATCACGATCAATCATGCCGCCAGTTTACCGGGTACGGTCAGCTCGTAACAGAGGACAGCGAAAGATGCGCACATTCTGACACTACGTTTTCCAACTATACTCACACAAGAAGGTATACCGGTCTCTTGATTGCTGACGGGTGCGGGTAGAGTTCCTGGAAGCTTGGAGGTTTCCTATGCGGTATGAACTCTTTTACTGGCCTTCCATTCAAGGCCGCGGAGAATTTGTTCGGCTGGCACTCGAAGCGGCGCGCGCCGATTACGTGGACGTGGCGCGCGAATCGGGGCGCGGGTTGGGCGTTGCCGCGATGATGCGCTTGATGGATGGGCCCACACTCGAACGACCGCCGTACGCACCGCCGTTTCTCCGCGCCGGGAAACAGGTGATCGCACAGACCGCGAACATTTTGCAGTATTTAGGCCCACGACTGAATCTGGCGCCCAAGGCCGAAGCGGCTCGGCTATGGACGCACCAGTTGCAGCTCACGGTCGAGGATCTGGTGGTAGATGTTCACCAGACCCATCACCCAGTCGCGAGCAACCTTTATTATCGCCAGCAGAAACCCGAGGCGCGGCGTCGCGCGACGTATTTCACGGAGGAGCGCGCACCGGAGCTGCTGCATTATTTCGAGCGCGTGCTGCAATGCAATCCCACAGGCAAGGGCCATATGGTCGGTCGCCGCCTGTCCTACGTCGACCTGTCGATGTTCCAGATTATCGCGGGACTGCGTTATGCCTTCCCGAAAATGATGGCGCGATTGGAACCGAAGCTTCCCGGATTGGTTGCGCTGCATGAGCGGATCGCGCAGCGGCCGAGCATCGCCGCCTATCTCGCCTCAGAGCGGCGCATCCCGTTCAACGAAGACGGAATCTTCCGGCATTACCCGGAACTGGAAATGTAGCCTGGGTTGAGCGCAGCGAAACCCGGGCTACATTTTTGCCCGTCGCAAAGCAGCGCGTTGATCAACCCGCCAGCTTCTTCTTCAGCAACTCATTCACTTGCCCCGGGTTGGCCTTGCCCTGGCTGACCTTCATGACCTGCCCAACGAAGAAGCCGAACAGTTTGTCCTGACCGGCGCGGTATTGCTCCAGCTGTTTTGGATTGGCGGCGATGACTGCGTCGATGACCTTTTCGATGGCGCCGGTATCCGTGATCTGCTTTAAACCCTTCTTGTCGATCACCTCATCGGCTTCGCCCTCGCCGGCCCATATCGCTTCGAAGACTTCTTTGGCGATCTTGCCGGAGATGGTGTTGTCGCTGATGCGTTGGAGCAGGCCGGCGAGCGCCACAGCGCTGACCGGGCTGGCGGTGATATCGAGATTCGATCTGTTGAGCGCGCCGGACAACTCGCCCATAACCCAGTTGGCACACAGCTTTGGCTCGCTGCCCGAGGCTTTGACGACAGCCTCATAGTAGTTTGCCATCTCGCGTGATGCGGTGAGCACGGCGGCATCGTACGGCGACAGCTTGTGCTCAGTGATGAAACGCTGCTTCTTGGCATCGGGCAGTTCCGGCAGCGTGGTGCGTACCTGCTCGATGAAATCCGTGGTGATTTCCAGTGGCAACAGATCGGGGTCTGGGAAGTAGCGGTAGTCGTTGGCTTCCTCTTTGGAACGCATGCTGCGGGTTTCGTCTTTGTCGGAATCGTAGAGGCGGGTTTCCTGCTTCACGGTGCCGCCGGATTCGAGCAGTTCGATCTGGCGTTCGACTTCGATATTGATTGCGCGCTCGACGAAACGGAACGAGTTGAGATTCTTGAGCTCGGCGCGCGTGCCGAATTTTTCCTGTCCCTTCGGGCGCACCGAGACATTGGCGTCGCAGCGGAACGAACCTTCCTGCATGTTGCCGTCGCAGATTTCCAGGTAACGCACCAGCGAGTGGATTTTTTTCATGTACGCGACCGCTTCTTTCGCGGAGCGCATGTCCGGTTCGGAAACTATTTCGATCAGCGGTGTGCCGGCGCGATTCAGATCGATGCCGGTCATGCCGTGAAAGTCTTCATGCAAGGACTTGCCGGCGTCCTCTTCGAGGTGCGCGCGGGTGATGCCGACACGCTTGGTGCTGCCGTCTTCGAGTTCGATGTCGAGATGGCCGACGCCGACCACCGGCAGTTCGTACTGGCTGATCTGATAGCCCTTGGGCAGGTCGGGATAGAAATAATTCTTGCGCGCAAACACCGAGCGCGGCGCAATCGTTGCGCCGACCGCGAGGCCGAACTTCACCGCCATGCCCACGGCCGCTTCGTTCAGTACCGGCAATACGCCGGGAAAGCCCAGATCGACCGCGCAGGCCTGAGTGTTGGGCGAGGCGCCATAAGTGATGGACGCGCCCGAGAAGATCTTGCTCTTGGTGGCGAGCTGGGCGTGAATCTCAAGCCCGATGACTGTTTCCCATTCCATC
>JBGPWJ010000191.1:0-5217 GCA_041492115.1 Gammaproteobacteria bacterium | reverse complement strand
GGCGCCTTGAATAACCACTCCTCTTTCCATAAACCTCACTGAAACTCCTCCCGTAAAGCCGGATGCACAACCGCCCCACCGCGCACATTCACCCCCGCGTTCAGCGCCGCATTATGCGCCCAATCGCCCTGCGCCAGTTGCCGAGCATACGGCAGGATCGCCGCCGACAGGGCCTGTGAAGCGCTACGCGGCACGGCGCCGGGCATATTGGTAACCGCGAAGTGCAAGACCCCGTCCACGACATAGGTCGGGTCGGCATAGTTGGTCGGTCGGGTGGTCTCGATGCAGCCGCCCTGATCGACGGCAATATCCACGATCACACTGCCCGGCGTCATGGCCCGCACCTGTGCGGCGCTGACCAAGTGCGCGGGGCGCCGTCCCGGCAGCAGCGTCGCGCCGATCAGCAGATCGGCCGCACGCACGGCTTTGTCCAGACTGTCCGCATACGGATATAGCGCCGTAACGTTATTGCCCAGCGCGCGCATCTGCTCGAGACGCGCGCGTTTGAGATCGAACACGGTCACCGACGCGCCCAGTGCAGCGGCGACACTTGCGGCACTGCCACCGGCAACACCCGCACCGAGTATCACCACGTGGCCACGCTCGGCCGCCGGCAGACCGCCGAGCAGCAGGCCCTTGCCACCGTGCGGTTGCATCAACAGCGTCGCGCCGATTTGTACTGACAACCGCCCGGCGATATCGCTCATCGGTGCGAGCAACGGCAGTGCTCCGCCTTCGCTGACCGTCTCGAAGGCCACCGCCGTCAGACCGATCGCACACAAGCGTTCAGTGAGCGCGCGGTTCGCGGCCAGATGCAGATAGCAGAACAGCAGGTGTTCGCGGCGCAGCAGGGCCAGCTCGCCTTCGACCGGCTCCTTGACCTTGATGATCAGTTCGGCCGCCGCATAAACACTGGCCGCATCCGGCAGCACCTCGACACCGAGCGCACGATACTGCTCATCGCTGTAGCCGCTCAACAGACCGGCAGCGCTTTCGATGCAGACCTGATGACCGTGCCGCTGCAACTCGCCGCAGGCCGCGGGAATCAAACCCACGCGCCCTTCCAGTGTCTTGATCTCTCGCGGTATACCGATGCGCATCAGTTCGCCTTTTGCCCCGACTGCGTGATTCACGTACCATTGGTCGGCCCCGCGCGGGGCTGCTGTCCGACGCGGAAACCAGCGAATTCTGTTGTGATAATCGTGGAGCATTATACATGAGCACCCCCAAGCATTGCCGACTCATCATCCTGGGTTCCGGCCCGGCCGGTTACTCCGCGGCGGTGTATGCCGCGCGCGCCAATCTCACGCCGATGCTGATCACCGGCATGGAACAGGGCGGCCAGCTCATGACCACCACCGATGTCGACAACTGGCCCGGCGACAATGACGGCGTACAGGGCCCCGATCTGATGGAACGCATGCGCAAACACGCCGAGCGCTTCGGCACCGAGATCATCTTCGACCACATCAACAAGGCCGAACTCACTCAGCGCCCGTTCACGCTCACGGGCGATGCCGGCGTCTACACCTGCGATGCGCTGATCATCGCCACCGGCGCCTCGGCGCAATATATGGGCATATCGTCCGAAGAAGCCTTCAAGGGCCGCGGCGTGTCGGCCTGCGCAACCTGCGACGGTTTCTTCTACAAGCAGCAGCCCGTGGCCGTGATCGGCGGCGGCAACAGCGCCGTGGAAGAGGCACTGTATCTGGCCAACATCGCCTCGCACGTCACGGTGGTGCACCGCCGCGAGAAATTCCGCGGCGAAAAAATTCTGCACGATCGTTTGTTCGAGAAGGTCAAGGAAGGCAAGGTGACCATCGAGTGGAATCACCAGCTCGACGAAGTGCTGGGCGACGCCAGCGGCGTCACCGGCATGCGCATCAAGGATGTGCAGACCGGCGCGACCAAGGACATCGCCCTGCAAGGCGTGTTCATCGCCATCGGACACAAGCCCAACACCGCGCTGTTCGAAGGCCAAGTGGACATGACCAACGGCTACATCCACACCAAATGCGGCATGCAGGGCGACGCGACCGTGACCAGCATCAAGGGCGTGTTCGCGGCAGGCGACGTCGCTGATCATGTCTATCGTCAGGCCGTGACATCCGCCGGCACCGGTTGCATGGCGGCACTGGATGCGGAGCGTTATCTGGATCGCTTGTCGGAGAAAAGCTGAGCGGTGACGTTAATTACGTAGGGTGGGCACGTTGTTTGTGCCCACGCGGTTTCCATTCAGGATCGAAACGCGTGGGCACAAACAACGTGCCCACCCAACCTGACTCGTTCACCCGTTTTAAGTTGGGCCTTTAAATGACCTATAGTGCGGCGGAAAGGGAAACGATTGGCCTATGCATTGCACTGGAAGCGATCAGCGATATTGCAAACCACTCTCTTCTCGCCCTTAGAGATATACCCAGCCTTCCCGGTCAAGCTGAGGTTCGGTTCCCATCGCGAATCCACCAGCAGCTTTTTCTGATTCGACTGCTTGATTTCGCAAATGAAGGTGGAGATCCGACACTAACCGGTGTTAAAGGCTCGTGTCTGGAGGTACTTCAAGCCGCCTGCGAGAGCAAATCTTTCAACTCAGGTAACAGCGTGGCTACATTGAAAGAATCTACGGAAGCGCTGGCCAACTGGCTCACGTCCACAACGACTCTAAAACTCTGGCTACCGGCACTAAATGTCGAGGCAACATTAAGTGTTCCTCGGCTTGATTTCCTATACATCTCAGGAAATCAAACAAAACATAACCTTTCTCGGCTGACAGGACTTTCGAAGCGAATCGCGTCAATTTTGAAGGACCACGGCCACGACGTTACTGACGAGCAAATTCCCTTGGCCCTAGATGACTTCCGAGAGCATCTGCAGGAGGACTATTTTGCCTACTATGGAGCTTGGCTCGCCGAGCTTCTTAGCAATATTCGATGGGGGCTGCAAGACTACCTCCTGCCGACTTTCAGTGAATCTTTCACTCGGGATGCTGACCACGAAATTGCCTATACGTATCGTTACCCATCTTCAATCAATTCCGAGGTACCTAGGCTGTGGTTCTGGCGGCTCATGAATAACATCCGCACTGGGCCATACCTGAAACGTTTTTCTTGCCCCCACTACATGAAGAACGCTGCTCTTCGATAGCAAGTAGCCTGGGTTGAACGAAGTGAAACCCAGTTTTCGCTTCGTTCAACCCAGGCTACAATCTTCTTGCTACTTGATCACGGCGGCATATACCGCGTCAGGAAATTATCGACGCCGCGCGTGTAGATCATGAGATTGTCGTGTACCGCGCCATTGTGTCCGCCATGCAGATCCAGCATTGTCTTCGAGTCGTTGGCGGCCTCGTACAATCGCAGGCCGTGTCGGTAGGATGTCACCTCGTCATCGACGCTGTGCACGATCAGCACCGGACAGTGCACCGTCTTCAGTGCCGCGAGGGTGTCGAAGTGGTAGCGCGTCAGCCAGCGCACCGGCAGCCATGGATAACGTTCGGCGGCGCTGTCCGGCAAGGATGTAAACGCCGCTTCCAGAATCAGGGCTCCGGGGGTGTGGCGGGCCGCCAGCCAACCGGCCACCGCACCGCCCAGTGACTGGCCGTACACCACGATCTCCTGCCGGTCTGCTTTGCGGGTGTCGAGCAGGTAGCGCCAGGCGGCTTCGGCATCATCATACAGCCCTTGTTCGGAAGGCTGTCCGGTGCTGCCGCCGTAACCACGATAATCGATCACCAGCACATTCATGCCGAGCAGCACCAGCTGTTTGACGCTCTCCAGACAATTACCGATGTTTCCCGTGTTGCCGTGCAGATATAACACGGTGGCGCGCGGCTTGGCCGCGGCGATGACATACCAGCCATGCAGCATCACCCCGTCGCTGCTGGGCAGTTTCACCTCGTCATAGGGCAGACCGATCTGATCGGGTGTGATCTGCAGGACAGGCTCGGGGAAAAATATTTTCTGATCCTGAGTCAGATACAGATGCGCGGCAAAACCGGCATAGATACCGAGCGCGAGCAGCAACAAACCGATCAGCATGGCGCCCAGACGTCCTCCCATAACATGCATTCAGTCGATCGCCAGAACAAGTTTGCCGGTCACGCCTTGAGCCAGATCGCGATGTGCCTGCGCAGCCTCGGCCAGCGGATAACAGCGTTCGACATGCACACGCAGCTTGCCGGTGTCGAACAGCCGCGCGCAATTCTCCAGAATCTCCGCCTGACGGCGTTGGTGTTCGTGCAAGCCAAAATACATCGGCGTCAGCATCAGTTCGTAGGTGATGCGCAGATTGCGCTGGCGCGCCACGGTCCAATCCGTGGTCGGACCGGGTTGCAGCAGTGTAATGAGATCGCCGTAGAAACGCACGGCCGGGAAAGTCTTTGTGAAGGTGTCGCCGCCGACGGTATCGAGCGCCAGTTCCACGCCGTCACCCTCGCTCCAATCCAATACCGCCTGCGTGAAATCCTTATCGTGATACTGAATCGCCTCGTCCGCGCCGAGTCCGCGCACAAACTCGGCCTTGGCCTTGGAGCCGACCGTCGTGCAGACCCAGGCGCCCGCCTGCTTGGCGAGTTGCACGGCGAGATGACCGACACCGCCCGCGCCGGCATGAATCAGCACGCTCTGACCTTTGCGGATCTTGCCGCGCTCATGCAGACTTTCCCAGGCCGTGATCAGCGCCAGCGGCACTGCGGCGGCGGCCGAGAAATCCAGCGTGACCGGCTTGTGTGCGACGAAGGCTTCATCCACCACCGCATATTGCGCATACGTGCCGGGCGTCGCGCCGATCCCGCCGTTGCAGAAATACACCGCATCTTCGACCTTGAAGCGCTGCACCGCTGACCCTACCGCGCTGACCACGCCCGCGCCATCGCAACCGAGTATGGTCGGCAGCTTATCGGGATAGAACGTGCCTTTGCTGCGCAGCTTGGTGTCGAGTGGATTGACGCCGGCGGCCTTGAGGCGGACCAGAATTTCAGTCGGATTGCGAATGACAGGATCGGCTGCATCCTGATACAGCAGAACCTCCGGTCCACCGACCGCGTTCATAACGACGGCTTTCATGCGTGTCTCCCCTCCCTTACCGATGCGAGCAGCGCCAGGCCGTTCAGGCGCTCACGCAAGGATACACAATCCGCACCCGCTGTCATACCATGCGAGCGTGTCTCACTTGATGAAATTCACAGCGTTCGTGCTGCTGCTGGCGCTGACCGGCCTGCTC
>JBGPWJ010000044.1:0-14315 GCA_041492115.1 Gammaproteobacteria bacterium | reverse complement strand
CATCACCTGCGGGCGCAATTGCTGCGCCTGCGCCAGGATGCGCTCCACCGAAGTCTCGGTGAGCATGAAGATCTGTTCGCCGGGCACGCCGAGACGTTGCGCGCGCAACGAGACCTGTTGCAGCGATTCTTCGCCGGTGACGTAGAGATTGGAAAGCCGCGGCGCGAGCCCCGCAAGCGTTTGCAGCAGTACCGTGGATTTGCCGATACCCGGATCGCCGCCGATCAGCACCACTGAACCCGGCACCAAACCACCACCCAGCACACGATCCAGTTCGCCGATGGTGGTCGGCACCCGCACCGCGGCATCCGGTGTGACATCCGTCAGGTTCTGCACCCGCGCATCGCCAGCGGTTCCATAACCCGCAAAGCGCGCACTGCGCCCGGCGCCCGCAGCCTCGGCGAGGGTTTCCACCAGCGTATTCCACGCCCCGCAGTCTGCGCACTGCCCCGCCCACTTCGTGGCTTGTGCGCCGCATTCGGTGCAGGCGTAGAGGGTTTTGGATTTGGCCAAGTGGACTCCCGGTATAGTTAAGATCAAATTGAAAAAAGAAAGTCCCCTCTCCCTTTGGGAGAGGGCCAGGGTGAGGGAAATAAATTCAACGCATTATTTTTCCCTTCACCATTACTTGGAACAGTCTCTGATCTTGAGGGCATCAATGATACCGGCCCATTTATAACACCCCCTCACCCCAACCCTCTCCCGCAGGGAGAGGGAGTGATAGGGCGGCATATTATCACGAGCCACTGTCACCACCCTCCCAGCCTGCTAAAATCCGCCCATGTCTTCCCGCACACCACGTCATGTCCACAAGGGCCGGGGCGCCAGCTTCAGTCCGGACAATCGCTACTCAGCCTATTCCCACGAGGATATCGATGACGGCTGGGACAACCTTGAACTGCCGGTCGAGACACCGGCCACCACGCTCACGGTCGACACCAGTCGCACGGTCATCAGCTACAACGATTCACCCGATGTCGGCTTCGATCGCTCCATCAATCCCTACCGCGGCTGCGAACACGGCTGCGTCTATTGTTTCGCGCGACCCACGCATGCCTGGCTCGGTCTGTCGCCGGGTTTGGATTTTGAAACCAAACTGTTCTACAAGCCCGATGCGCCCGAGCAGCTCAAGCGCGAACTCGCTGCGCGAGCGTACCGTTGCGCGCCGATTGCCGTCGGCATCAACACCGACGCGTATCAGCCAACGGAACGCAAACTGGGTCTGACGCGCGCCATCCTTGAAGTGCTGGTGGCGGCGCGGCATCCGTTTTCCATCGTCACCAAGTCGGCCCTGATCGAACGCGACATCGATCTTATCGCCAACGCCGCGGCGCGTCATCACGCTGAGGTCGCCGTATCGCTGACCACGCTCGATGCCACCTTAGCGCGACGCCTGGAACCGCGCGCCGCATCGCCCGCCCGCCGCCTGGAGACGATCCGCGCGCTCACACAAGCGGGCATTCCGGTGACCGTGCTGGTCGCACCGGTGATTCCGGTGCTCACCGACAGTGAACTCGAAGCGCTGCTCGAACAGGCGCGCGCCGCCGGCGCGCAGGATGCGGGGTATGTGCTGCTGCGCCTGCCGCATGAACTCAAGGATCTGTTCCGCGACTGGCTGGCACAACACGAACCGCTCAAAGCGGAGCATGTCATGAACCGGCTGCGCGATTGCCGCGGCGGCGAAGACTACGATGCGCGCTTCGGCACACGCATGCGCGGCACCGGCATTTACGCGGAGTTGCTGCGCAAACGTTTCAAGCTGGCCTATCAACGACTCGGTTTCAGCGCCACGCCGGCGCTCGACTGTGCGGAGTTCACAGCGCCTGATGATGGTCAGTTGCGGCTGTTCTAGCAACCTTATCTCCGCTTTCACAGGGATGACTGCTTAGAACGTTAAACAAAATGAACGACAACACCACAGCGGCATGACGACAGATGTAGCCTGGGTTGAACGGAGTGAAACCCGGGTTTCGCTGTCGCTCAATCCAGGCTACACTTGCTATCTCGATATACATAGTCTCTATCTAATTCACTGTTAGGCCCATTTCAGCAGTGAGGTGGCACACATGCATGATCCGCTCCCCATGGTTGATCTACCTGAATACAGCACGAGGCTGTACGAACGGTTAACCGAGGGAACGATTGTTCCGCCTGCGGCGGTGTCAATCGGTGCATGGACGCCTGCGCCGGGAGACTGCCACGCAAACGTAAGCACTTGGTGCAAGAACATTGCCGAGTACAAAGCGGTGCGTGGTTGGCTGTACTTCGATCTCGCCAACGCCATGCCATTTGTCTTGTTCAATGCGCATTCGGTAGTCCGTGATCCCAGTGGAAAGCTCTGGGATATAACGCCCTCTCAAGCGTCGCAACCTTATCCATTTATTCCCGCTGAAGAGTCGGAAGAGGAATACGCGCACTTGGTAGAGAGTGGTGTAGTTCGTATCCGTCATTCCAAATGAAGCCAAAGTCAGCGGCCATTGCACCTCGCGGGTTCGTTGCCAATCGATCCGGAAATCCGTGACAGATCTATTTAAACCTATGAATCCAGCCCACCAGGATTCTTCAAGGTCTTCTTGTCCTCGGATGCGATGCGACGCTCTACTTTTTTCACGTCTTCGGCGGCGGGCAGACTCTCCGGGCGGATGCCACGTTCGAGCAGCGTTTTACGGACTGCCTCATTGTTGGTGATGTGCTCGCTGGCGATGGCGCTTTCGTTTGTCATCCGATTCTGACGCGCATTGAAGATAGTGATTTCGGCGGCGAAGTCCTTGGCTTTGAGGATGATGGTAGGCGCGAAGTCGGCCAGCGGGCGATTGTCCGGTACTTTCCATTGCGACTTCATGGCCTGGGTGGTTTTTCCGAACAGCGCCTGGTCACCCTTGCTGCGGATAAGCGCGAAATTCTGGTTGCCGCCGGTCTGTTCGTAGATGACCTCGGAGAGTTCTTTTTCCGTGGCCGTGAGTTTCTTGCGGGCGGACACCCGCTCGGCTTCGAGCAGTCGTTGCTCGATCAACTCGGCCTTGCGGGTTTGGATGGCAAAGTAGGTTTGAGCAAAGGCGATTTCCTGCTTTTTCGGATCGCCGTTCTGGGCGATGAGATAGCAGGCGTAGCGGGTGAGCATGAGGTCATCCACTTCACGCTGGCTGCCGGAACCGAGATCGACCATTTTGTTGACGTCAACAAAATGGTCCGATACCGGATAACCTGACACTTCGCAGGCTACTTTTGCCTTCGAAATTACCGCATTAAAGTTGCGCCACTCCGTGTATCCCAGCAGGAACTGAAGATCACGGGCCAGCCAGAATTCAACCCCACCCTCGGTCTGTTGGGCGTGGGCCTCAAACGTGTCGGTCAGTGCGTGGATCAGATCGGTCTTCATTGCTTACGCTCCTTGTACGATATGAATAATCATGCGGTCACTACGGCTTCATCCTTTTATTATGGGCATTATCGTAGCACAGCGACGCGAAGGTATGGCAGCGGCTGATAGGTCGCGCGTGGGCAGCAAGCTGCCCACCCTACATTCGTCAGCTTTCGGTGACAGCGACAGCCACGCGCGGTGTCACACCGCACAACAACTGATAGCTGATAGTCCCCGCGCATTCGGCGATTTCTTCCACCGGCAAACCTTCTCCCCACAACACCACCGGCGTACCGATTTCCGTGTCAGGCCGGGCGCGCAGATCCAGTGTGATCATGTCCATCGAGACGCGCCCGATCAAGGGGACGCGTACACCATCGATCAGCACCGGCGTGCCGGCGTGCGCGTGGCGCGGATAGCCGTCGCCGTAGCCGATGGCGGCGACGCCGACCGGCATGTCCTCGGGGCACAGCCACTCGCCGCCGTAACCGATCGCGTCACCTTTGCGGTGTCGGTTGACGGCGATGAGTTGTGTGGTGAGCGTCATCACCGGTCGCAGATCTTCGTCCTGCGCACGACCGTTGGTGAACGGTGACACGCCATATAACATGATTCCGGGCCGCACCCAATCGGCGTGGGTTTCAGGCAGAGCAAGGATTGCGGCGGAATTGGCGCTGGAGCGTTCGCCCTGCAACCCTGCGAGTGCAGCGGTGAATTGCGCGATCTGTGCGGCATTGCGCGCATCGCCGCGCAGATCGGAATTGGCGAAGTGGGTCATGAATCGGATCGGCTTGGCGACGGCGCCGCACGCCTGCAAGCGACTCCAGGCGGCAGCGGCATTACCCGGCGCGATGCCGAGACGGTGCATGCCGGTATCGATCTTCAGCCAGATGGGAATGGGTTTATGAGTGCGGCTCTGTTCGAGCAGTGCGATCTGAAAGTCGTTGTGTACGACGGTTTCGAGACCGTGTTGCGCCAGCGCCGCCAGCTCGTCGGCGGCGGAGAAGCCTTCCAGCAACACGATGGGCTTATCGACGCCGGCAGACCGCAAGCTCAGCGCTTCATCGAGCCGCGCCACCGCGAAGGCATCGGCAGCATCCAATGCCTGCGCCACACGCATCATGCCATGACCATAACCATTGGCCTTGATCACCGCGAGCACGCGGCTGGCCGGCGCGCTCTGGCGTACTCGTTGGAAGTTATGTCGCAGTGCGGAGAGGTCGATGCGCGCCTCGGCGGATCGCGTCATGAAAAGCCCCGGCCGGAGTAATCGTCGTAGGCGAGATTCTCGAAGCGGGTGTACTGGCCGAGGAAGGCCAGATCGACGCTGCCGATCGGGCCGTTACGCTGTTTGCCGATGATGATCTCGGCCTTGCCTTTGTCGGGACTGTCCGGGTCGTAGACTTCATCGCGGTAGATGAACACGATCAGGTCGGCGTCCTGCTCGATGGCGCCGGACTCGCGCAGGTCGGACATCACCGGCCGCTTGTTGGGGCGCGATTCAAGGCTGCGATTGAGTTGCGACAAGGCCACCACCGGCACGCGCAGTTCCTTGGCGAGCGCCTTGAGGTTGCGCGAGATCTCGGAAATTTCGGTGGCGCGGTTCTCGCGCGAGTTGGAGACCTGCATGAGCTGGAGATAATCGATCACAATCAGGCCCAGTCCACCGTGTTCGCGCTTCAGACGTCGCGCACGGGCGCGCAGTTCGGTGGGCGAGAGCGACGGCGTGTCGTCGATGAACAGCGGCGCTTCGGCGAGGATGCTCACCGCCGAGGTCAGGCGCGGCCAGTCGGCATCGTCGAGCTTGCCGGTGCGCACCTTGTGTTGATCGATGCGGCCCAGCGAGGACATCATGCGCATGGCCAGTTGCTCGCCGGACATTTCCATGCTGAACACCGCGACCGGCTGCTTGCCGCGGATGGCGGCGTGCTCGGCGATGTTCATCGCGAAGCTGGTCTTGCCCATGGATGGACGGCCGGCGACGATGATCAGATCGCCCGGTTGCAGGCCGGCGGTCTTGTGGTCGAATTCGGTATAGCCGGTGGCGATGCCGGTGATCGGGTCGTCGCGCTGGTACAGCGTGTCGATGCGGTCCACCGCACCGGTCAACAGTTGTTTGAGACCGACGAAGCCCTGCTGCGAGCGCCCGCCCTGCTCGGCGATGCGGAATACCGCCTGCTCAGCGGTTTCGAGCAATTCCTTGCTGCTGCGGCCATCGGACTGGAAGGCATCGTTGGCGATGTCGGTGCCGACGCGGATCAGCTGGCGCAGTACCGAACGCTCGCGGACGATGTCGGCATAGGCGCGGATGTTGGCGGCGCTGGGTGTGTCGCGGGCCAGAGCACCGAGATAGGCCAAGCCACCGGCATTGTCGAGTTCGCCGCGCTTGTCCAGCCACTCGGCCAGGGTCACGACATCGCAGGGGCTGCCCTTCTCGACCAGCTCGCTGGTGGCGCGGAAAATCAGCCGGTGATCGCGCCGGTAGAAATCTTCTTCGTTGACCTTGTCGGCGATCTGGTCCCAGGCGGCATTGTCCAGCATCAGGCCGCCGAGCACGGCCTGTTCGGCTTCGATGGAGTGAGGAGGAATCTTCAGCGCGGCGGCGGCGCTAACATGAGCTTCGACCGGATGGGCCAATTCAGGCATGTACACTTTCCATCAGCATGTTGTTATCAGAATCATAGCAGGTTAGCGCAGCGCGCCCGGGTCTGCAATGGATAAGCCGCGGTATAAGCGGTGCATAACTGCGGAGGGTTTATCGTGTGGCGACTGATGGCACAAGTGCAACTCTGAAACCGGCGCTCAATCATCAGCGCGACATACTGCGGGTATAGATTCTTTGCGGTCTATGTCGGGATTCGTAGGGGCGGGTCTCAGACCCGCCCTGCATGAACTTGAGTGAGTACCAAGCCGGGCGGGTCTGAGACCCGCCCCTACGCATGCATCAGACCTCGCGGCTCACTCCGCGACGATGACGAGCTTGAGCTTGGCGTTCACATCGGTGTGCAGATGCAGTTCAACTTCGAACTCACCGGTGTGGCGGAACGGGCCGGCCGGCAGACGCACTTCATGCTTGGCGAGCGGCTGACCCAGGGCCGTGACGGCCTCGGCGATGTCGAAGGTGCCGACCGAGCCGAATAGCTTGCCCTCATCACCGGCATGGGCGGCGACGGTGACTGTCAGGCCTTCCAGTGCGGCGCGACGCTTCTCGGCGGCACCCAAGGACTCGCCAGCGGTCTTTTCGAGCTCGGCGCGACGCGCCTCGAATTTGGCGACGTTGGCCGCGGTGGCCGTGGTGGCCTTGCCCTGCGGAATCAGGAAATTACGGCCGAATCCGGCACGAACCTTGACCTTATCGCCGAGGTTACCGAGATTTTCGACCTTCTGCAGCAGTATGACTTCCATCGTTATGCCCTTTTACAAATTCTGTCGGTGGGCGGGTTTGAAACCCGCCCCTACAAACCTAATTTAATTACTGCGCGTCGGTGTACGGCAGCAGTGCCAGGAAACGCGCCCGCTTGATGGCGGTGGCGAGCTGGCGCTGATAGCGCGCCTTGGTCCCGGTGATGCGGCTCGGTACGATCTTGCCGGTCTCGGTGACATAGCCCTTGAGCGTCTGCAGATCCTTGTAGTCGATCTCTTTGGTCTTCTCTGCGGTGAATTTGCAGAACTTACGGCGGCGGAAAAAACGTGACATGGTAATCCCCTCAATTCAGATGTGCGTGATCGGACACGAACCGGGCCTTAGGCCTCGGTGCTGTCCTCGACAACTTCGTCGTCACCGGCGGGCGCGTCATCGGTGACCGGCGCGGTGTCATCGTCCGAGTCGGAACGACGATCGTCGCGGTCGTCCTTGGACTTGACCAGGAACGATGGCTCGATGATCGCCTCGTCGCGGATCAGGATGAGGTTGCGCAGCACCGCGTCGTTGAAACGGAACGCGCTGTTGATTTCGTCCAGGGTGTCCTTGTCGCACTCGATGTTCATGAGCACGTAGTGGGCCTTATGGACTTTCTGAATGGGATAGGCGAGCTGGCGACGGCCCCAGTCTTCCAGACGGTGGATGGCACCGCCCTTGGATTCGATCGTGGCGCGGTAGCGCTCGATCATGCCGGGCACCTGTTCACTCTGGTCAGGGTGGACCAGAAACACGATTTCGTAGTGCTTCATAAAGCTCCTTACGGGTAGCAGCCTGCCGCGTGCGCGATCAGGCAAGGAGTTAAGCAACGCCGGGGCGTCACAGGGAGGCGTATTCTACTTGAGGGCAGTCGGACAGGCAACCGCTTGATCAACAATACATAGCCTTCCTCCGGATGGGCGCTGGGAAAGGGCCTGCCGGGTCACTTGCGCCAGCCGATCTCACGCGCCGTAACCAGGCCGATGCGGGTATTACCCAGGCCCGTGGGGATGTCGGCGGCCGATTCACTGCGGGGTACCCGACCTGCCATCAGCTCCGCGTAGATTTGCGGGTAGCGCGGGATACGTTGCGGCTCGGCATACCCGTCAGGATAGCGCGGCAGACTGGTGGCAGGATCGTATTTGTCAGTGGCACCCACGGTGTGCAGCAGTTCATGCGCGATCACCACCTGATTCGATCCCGCCATGGTGCGATCGGCGAAGACGTTGGCCAGGCCGATCATGCCCTCCTTGAGTCCCAGTGAATGATCCAACCGTTGCGATATGGCGGGGTCGTGATAGAGCACGAACAGCCGTACGTCGATGGGCGGTCCGTCATAGGCACCGGCCGCACGCCAGGCCCACCAACGCAAGCGCAGACTCCAGGCGACGACCTGCAACACCGAGCCAGCGTAGGGCAGTGCAGGCGGAATCTGCGCCAGACGCGGGCCGAGGCGGATTTCCAACGGCGCGGTACGCGTCACACCATAGCCGCGCGCCTGCTCGGTCAGATACTGCTCGATGGGAGCGAAACTTTCCCGCGTGAGTGTATCGATGTAAGCGGCGGTCACGGCGCTGCCATCCGCGTTGATGGGAAAGGCGACGACCCACAGCGGGCGATTCCAGTCGGTGGCGTGCTGACGGGTCAACCAAGCACTCAAGGCAATCATTGCCAGCAACAACATCAGCAGGCTGATACGCAGCGCCCGCCATGTGATAAGACGCGGAGCGGGCTTGATACGTCGGCGCTTGGACGTGGCGTGCGGCATGTCGTGAGTGTGCCAGTGTGCTGATTGGTTTATACGCCCGGCGTGCGGCGCTGACGCACGGCCTCGAACAGGAATAGGCCCGCCGCCACGGAGACGTTGAGGCTGGCCACGCTGCCCGCCATTGGGATGTGCGCGAGGTGATCGCAACATTCGCGGGTCAGACGCCGCATGCCCTTGCCTTCGGCGCCGAGCACCAGCGCCAACGGCCCGCGCAAATCGAGATCGTAGAGCGACGCCTCGGCCTCACCGGCGGCGCCGACGATCCAGATGCCGGCATCCTGCAACCAGCGCAGCGTGCGCGCCAGATTGGTGACCTGCGCGAACGGGATGTTTCCCGCGGCACCGCTGGCGACCTTGCGTACCGTGGCGGTGAGACTGGCGGCACGGTCGCGCGGCGCGATCACCGCATGCGCGCCGGCAGCGTCGGCGCTGCGCAGACAAGCGCCGAGGTTATGCGGGTCCTGCACACCATCCAGCACCAGCAACAGGGGCGGCACGGTAAGCGCGGTGACCAGATCCTCCATGCCCGTCTCGCTGAGCGGAGCGACTTCCCGACTGTGCAGCGCGATGCCCTGATGGCGCCCGCCACCGGTCATCTCATCGAGTTTGTCGCGTTCCACGCTGTGAATGGTGAGGCCCGCCGCACGGGCGATGTCGAGCAGCACCTCAATCCGCGTATCGTGTCGGCCGCGCAATGCCCATAAGGCCGTGACCCGCTCGGGCGCACGCGCCAGCAGCGCCTCTACCGCGTGCAGACCGTAGACGAGTTGTTCGTGCATTGGTGTTTGACAAGTCTATTTACATGCAAGGGACGCAAATGAACACGCGCAAGCCGCAATACTCATCGCCGCCTGCTGCGCTTCTTCTTCGAGGATTTTCGCGGCGTCCTGGCGCCATGCGCTTCACCATGCTCGCGCGGCCTCGAGTGCGGCGCCTCCGCGCTTTCCGCCAGTTCGAAATCCACCTTGCGGTCATCGAGATTGACGCGCACCACCTTCACGGTGATGCGATCGGCGAGCCGGTAGAGTTTGCCGGTACGTTCGCCACGCAGGCGGTGGCCGGCCGGATCAAAATGATAGTAGTCGTTGTTAAGCGCGGTGACATGCACTAGGCCTTCAACGAAGATCTCGTCCAGCTCCACGAACAGCCCGAAGGATGTCACGCTGCTGATGGTGCCCGGATAGACCTCGCCGACCTTGTCCATCATGTACTCGCACTTCAGCCAGCTGACCGCGTCGCGCGTGGCGTCATCGGCGCGGCGCTCGGTCGACGAACAATGCGCGCCGAGCAGCACCATGTCCGGATGCGTGTAGGCGAAGTTCTCGGCCGTGCCGCCGTTCAGCGTATGACGGATTGCGCGATGCACCATCAGGTCAGGATAGCGGCGGATCGGCGAGGTGAAGTGTGCATAGGCTTCGTGCGCGAGACCAAAGTGGCCAATGTTGTCCGGGCTGTACACCGCCTGTGACAACGAACGCAACATCACCGTCTCGATCAGATGCGAGTCGGGCCGCTCATGTACGGTAGCGAGCAGTTCCGCGTAATGCAACGCCTGCGGCTTGTCGCCACCTTTCAGCGTCAGACCCAGTTCGCCGAGAAAACTGCGCAGGTCGGTGAGCTTCTCCGGTGGCGGACCCGCGTGCACGCGGTACAGCGCCGGCATCTTGTGCTTTTCCAGGTAGCGCGCGGCGGCGACATTGGCGGCCACCATGCACTCTTCGATGAGCTTGTGCGCGTCATTGCGGATCACCGGCACGATCGATTCGATCTTGCGGTCGGCACCGAACACGATGCGCGTCTCGGTGGTGTCGAAATCGATGGCACCGCGCTTCTCGCGTGCCACCCGCAGCACCTTGTAGAATGCGTAGAGATCTTCGAGATGCAGCACTACCGCCGCGTATTTCTCACGCAGTGCGGCGTCGCCATCGACCAGCATCTTCGCCACGTCGTCATAGATGAGTCGCGCGGCCGAGCGCATCACGCCCTCGTGAAAATGCGTGCGCGTGACCTTGCCGTCGTTGTCAAAATTCAGCTCGCAGACCATGCACAACCGATCGACCTGTGGATTGATCGAGCACAGGCCGTTGGAAAGGATCTCCGGCAGCATCGGGATGACGCGTTCGGGAAAGTACACGGAAGTGCCGCGATTGCGCGCCTCGGCATCAAGCGCGCCGCCCGGCCGCACGTAGTGCGAGACATCGGCGATCGCCACCAGCAGGCGCCAGCCTTTGGCTTTGCGTTCGCAGAACACTGCATCGTCGAAGTCGCGCGCATCGGCGCCGTCGATGGTGACCAGTGGCGTCCCGCGCAGGTCGAGGCGGCCCTGCTTGGCGTCTTCCGGCACCTGCTCGGAAAGCGTGGCAATCTGTGCCTGTACCGTTTCCGGCCACGCCAGCGGCAGATTGTGGGCGCGGATCGCAACATCGATTTCCATGCCGGGCGCCATGTGATCGCCCAGCACTTCGATAATGCGGCCGATCGGCTGGGAGTGCGGCGTCGGCTGTTCGACAATTTCCGCAGTGACGATCTGGCCGTTCTGGGCATTGCCCTGCATCTCGGCCGGCACCACGATCTCATGCGTCAGACGCTTGTGATCGGGCACCACGAAGCCAACACCGCTCTCGCAACGATAACGACCGACCACGCGTTGCGTATTGCGCTCCAGCACTTCGACGATCGCGCCTTCGGGACGGCCACGGCGGTCGATGCCGGTGACGCGCGCCACGGCGCGGTCGCCGTTCATCACGCCGCGCATCTGCCGCGGCGAGAGAAACAGGTCGTCGTCGCCCTCGTCCGGCTCCAGGAAGCCGAATCCATCCGGATGACCGATGATGCGGCCGCACACCAGATCCTGATGGTTGACCAGCACCATGCCTTCGCGGCGATTGCGCACCAGCTGGCCGTCACGCACCATGGCATTCAAGCGGCGGCGCAACGCCTCGCGTGGTTCTTCATCATGCAGCGCCAGTTCGGTGGCGATCTGCTCGTAATCGAGCGGCTCGCCGCGCTCCGCGATGTGCGCGAGGATGAATTCACGGCTTGGAATCGGGTTTTCGTATTTGACGGCCTCGCGCTCGGCATGCGGGTCGGCGGCGACGCTGGGCTTGGCGGTACGTTTACGGGGCTTACGGGGTTTACTGTCAGACATATATTAAGAGAATTCCGAGTGCCGAACCGCGCCACGTGTCGAGGCGCCGTCGGATGATGAGTGGCAATGCAGCGAAAACCGCCGATCCAGGGCCGCTATTGTGGTCCGAGCCGCGCCGATTGACAACCCGTCACGCTCCCGGTACATTGCCATCCTTTCTAAAGCAGGGCCCGCGACACGGGTCTTAGACTTCAGATAAAGCCGTGGTGGCGGAACTGGTAGACGCGCTAGCTTCAGGTGCTAGTAGGTTAACACCTGTGGAGGTTCGAGTCCTCTTCACGGCACCAATTCGATGTAGCCCGCATTAAGCGCAGCGCAATGCGGGCGTTTTCCTTAGCCATCCCTCCCTGGATTTCGTTTCACTCCATCCAACATCCACTTACTCAAACGGATGCCGCAGAATGATGGTGTCCTTGCGATCCGCACCGGTGGAAATGATATCGACCGGCACCTTCACGATTTCCTCGATGCGCTTCAGATAGGCGCGCGCGTTGGCGGGCAGCTCATCGTAGTTGCGCACACCCACCGTTGATTCTTTCCAGCCCGGCATATCCTCATAAACCGGTTCACAGGTTGCGAAGGCCTCGGCGCCAATTGGTGGTGTGAGGCGTACTTCACTGCCGATGCGGTAACCGATGCACAAACGCAGTGTGTCGAGACCATCGAGCACATCGAGCTTGGTGATGCACAGTCCGGAGACACTGTTGATCAGATTGGAGCGGCGCAGGGCCACGGCATCGAACCAGCCGCAGCGGCGCGCGCGGCCGGTGGTGGAACCGAACTCGTGACCGACCTTGGCGAGGTGCTCGCCCATCTCGTCGAACAGTTCGGTGGGGAACGGGCCGGCGCCGACGCGCGTGGTGTAGGCCTTGGTGATGCCAAGGATGTAATCGAGATGCGCCGGGCCCACGCCGCTGCCGGTGGCTGCGCCGCCGGCGGTGGTGTTCGACGAGGTCACGAACGGATAGGTGCCGTGATCGATGTCGAGCAGCGCGCCCTGCGCGCCTTCGAACAACACGCTGTTGCCGCGCGCGCGATGCTGGTGCAGCAGCTCCGGTACATCCGCCACCATCGGTTGCAGCTGCTCGGCCAGCGCCAGGGTTTCATCGAGGACCTTCTGGAAGTCCACCTTGTCAACCTTGAAATAATGCTGCAAGGCGAAGTTGTGATAGTCCAGCACTTCGCCGAGCTTGGCGGCAAAGCGTTCGCGGTGGAACAGATCGCCCAGGCGCAAGCCGCGTCGTGACACCTTGTCTTCGTAAGCGGGGCCGATGCCGCGGCCGGTGGTGCCTATGGCGGCCTTGCCGCGGGCTTTTTCGCGGGCATGATCGAGCGCCACGTGATACGGCAGGATCAATGGACAAGCCTCGCTGATCTTCAGGCGCGCGCGCGCCGGCACACCGTTGGCCTCCAGCATGGCCAGTTCTTCGAACAGCGCCGTCGGCGACAGCACCACGCCATTGCCGATCAGGCACTCGACGTTGTCGCGCAGGATGCCGGAGGGGATCAGGTGCAGCACGGTCTTCTTGCCGTCGATGACCAGCGTATGGCCGGCATTATGGCCGCCCTGGAAACGCACCACGGCGCTGGCGCGATCGGTGAGCAGATCGACAATCTTGCCCTTGCCTTCGTCGCCCCATTGGGCGCCTATCACTACGACGTTCTTGCCCATTGTTTACCTACTCTGCGTGTATTAAAAAGTACTGGGTTGAATGGCACTTGCTTAGGCGGTTCCATTATCATTGTAGGGTGGGTTAGGCACGTCGTTTGTGCCGTAACCCACCAGATGTGCAGCCAAGCACTCATAAAAAATGCGTTGTGTTGCTGCGCAACGCCTGGCGGGTTACGCAAACTACGCTAACCCGCCCTACATTTTATCTACCGAAACTCCAACAACCTTCCACTCCGCACCAAGCATGCGCAGTTCCCGCTCGCATCCCATCTCGCGCGCACCGCCCGCTTGCCCCGGCAGCGCACAGATCACGCACTCGCCTGCCGCACGCAATGCCTGCACTTGCGCCTGCAGCGCGAGATCGGCGGCACAGGGCGCGAAGATCGCGGCGCGGGTCACGGCTGGTTCCTGCACGGCGAGTGACATCAGAGTCTTCAGATCAGCGCTGAAGCCGGTGGCGGGACGCGCCTGCCCGAATACGCGGCCGATGTCATCGTAACGCCCGCCCTGCGCGGCGGCCTGACCGTGGCCGGGCACGAAAGCGGCGAAGACCGGGCCGGTATGATAGTGATAACCGCGCAATTCCGCGAGATCGAAATGCAGCGGTGTGTGCGGCCGGTGCACCTGCAGGCCGGCGGCGATGCGCCGCAGATCGTCGAGTGCGCCGCGCACATCGGGCGCCGCGTCACGCAATGCGATGGCGGCGGCATCCAGGCATTCCACACCACCGTTCAAGTCCGACAGCGCGGCGAGCTGGTCGCGCGCGTTCCTGGTGATATCCGCCTGCGCCAGCAAGGCATCGATGTCCGCACGCGCCTTGCGTTGCAGAGCCTCGAACAACAGGCTCGCCGTGGCCGCGTCGAGTCTGGCTTCGCGCAGCAGGCCGCGGTAGATGCCGACATGACCGAGGTCCACATGCACGCCACTGACACCGGTGGCATCGAGCGTTTCCAGCATCAGCGCCATGAT